>NZ_FODY01000003.1 GCF_900110485.1 Propionispora vibrioides
ACATGGCATTGTACAAGCAACGACAAAGGATCGTAGAACATCCATTTGGCACCATCAAGCGTACTTTCGGCTATACTCACTTTTTACTACGGGGAATTGAAAATGTGAAAGGCGAAGCGGTTATGCATTGTTTAATGTATAACCTAAAACGCGTGATCAATTTGCTGGGAACCAATAAATTAATCGAAGCGATTAGAAAAAGAACGGTACTTTCCTATAGCCGGATTGCCGCTCTTTTTGTGGCAATCCCATTTAGGAGCTTATCCGTGAGATAAAAGAGGAGATTTTCGCACAGTCTGACGTTCCTTATTTGACAACTTTTTTTGCTATTTACACCGCGTGATATTCATTAAGAGATACAAAAGCTCCCGTTTTTAACGAGAGCTTTTCCCATTTCTTATCACTAATAACTTTTCTACACTAATTAAGACACTTTAATATCAAATGCCCTATCTTTCGCTTATTAATCAAACTTCTGCGCATTATTTCTAAATTGTATGGCTTCAGCCACATGCTGTCCGGTGATGATTTGTTCTCCCGCCAGGTCGGCGATTGTGCGGGAGACCTTGATAATCCTGTCGTAACCCCGGCCGCTCAGGTTCATTTTAGTGAAGGCTTGTTTCAACAGTTCCTGCGCCTCCTTTGTCAGGGGGCAGAATTTTTTGAGATGTTTGTGTCCCATCTGGGCGTTGCAGAATAGACCGTACTGTCCCAGTCGCTCCCGCTGCAAATCCCGCACGGCTGCTACACGGGCCCGGATGGCAGCCGAAGGCTCCGCCGGTACGGTTGCCGCGATTTCACTGTATTCCAGCCGTGGCACATGGACATGGATATCAATCCGGTCAAGCAACGGACCGGATATTTTTTTCACATACCGCCGAATATCGGCTGGCGTACAGGTGCAGGTTTGCAGACCATCACCGGCAAAGCCACAGGGGCAGGGATTCATCGCAGCGATGAGCATGAATCGGGCAGGGTAAGAGGAGGAAGCCTGCACGCGTGAAATGGTTACATGCCCGTCTTCCAACGGCTGGCGCAGCACTTCCAGTACGCCGCGGGGAAATTCCGGCAGTTCGTCCAAAAACAGCACACCGTGGTGGCTTAAGGTTACCTCACCTGGTTTGGGGATTCTGCCGCCGCCAATCATGCCCGCATCCGATATGGTATGATGGGGGCTCCTGAATGGACGTACGGAAACCAAACCGGTGTTGGCCGATAGCAAGCCGGCAATGCTGTAAATTTTGGTAACTTCCAAGGCCTCCTGGTCGGACATGGCCGGCAAAATGCCCGGCACCCGCCGGGCCAGCATGGTTTTTCCCGAGCCAGGCGATCCGCTAAGCAGCAGGTTATGCCCACCGGCGGCAGCGATTTCCACCGCTCGTTTGGCAACCACCTGACCCTGTACTTCGGAAAAATCATCTCCCAAAACAGGCAAACCAGCGGCTTCCACCCGTTTTTGCTGCGGTGTCAAAGCCCGTCTTTCCTGCAAATGCCAAACTACCTCGGCCAGTTTGTCCGGCGCATACACGGTCAGGCCATCAACCAGTAAGGCCTCGCCGGCATTTTCCCTGGCGACAAACAACTGGGTGATGCCCTGCTCAGCCGCAGCCATGGCCATCGGCAATACGCCTGATACGGCGCGCAGCCTGCCTTCCAGTGACAGTTCACTGACAAACAGGCAGCGCCGGCAATTTTCTCCGACCTGTCCACTGGCTGCCAATATGCCGATAGCAATGGGTAAATCCAAACCGGAGCTATCCTTTTTGATATCGGCCGGCGCCAGATTGATGGTAATCCGCTGGGCCGGGAACTCAAAACCGGAATTCTTGATTGCCGCCCTGACCCGTTCCCGTGATTCACGTACAGCCGTATCAGGCAGTCCGACAATTTCCATTCCCGGCAGCCCATTGGTAATATCCACTTCCACATGAATAGCAATGCCGTCTAACCCAAACGTGGTGGCTCCGAATGTCTGCGCAAACATATTCTACCTCCATCGGCCTCATTTCCGTTCCTGCAACAGCTTGGTTACGTCTAAGGCAATCGGTTCCGCACTATTGCCGCCCAAAAGCATTAACAAGGTGATTAATCCGTCCGTCAGCTTCATATACCTCAATGACATCAATTCGGCAGGGCACGTCCGGCTGCTGGGTTTGGGCCAAATAACACAGCGCTGTTTGGATGATTTTTTGCTGTTTCCGATAGGTTACTGCTTCGGCCGGCAACCCGTACCGCGTGCTGCGCCTGGTTTTTACCTCGACAAAAACCAGTACACCGTCTTTCTTGGCGATAATATCAATTTCACCCGTCCTGGCTCGGTATTTTTGTTGCAGGACAGCGTAACCATGGCGGCGCAAATATTCGACTACCACCGCTTCCCCCTTTTCACCCAAGGCTATATGGTTCATCCCAACACCTCTGCTTTTCACCGCAGGCCTACTTAGCCATTTCTTCAGCCAAAATTCTGATCCAAACGATAAATATAGGCCAGAACCTCCGCCACCGCTTTATACAGAGCCGGTGGAATTTCCCGGTCCAGTTCCACGGCCATCAGCATATTGGACAGCGCCTTATTCTTATATAGAGGTACCGCCTGGCTTTGGGCCACAGCCATAATCTGCTCGGCAACCAAACCCTTTCCTTTGGCTACAACCCTAGGAGCACTATCTGCCTCCCGGTCATACTGAATGGCAACCGCCTGTTTGCGTTCTTCTTTCTGTTCGCTCATGCTGTCTCCCCCGGTATAATGCGCACACTAAAATCAGTCAGTGTCAGCGGCAGTTCTCCCAACGCGCTGCGTACCTGGGCAACGATGTCACGAAAAGCAGTCGCCGCCTCATCGGTGGAAAATTCGGTACGCACGCTCAACAGATTGCCCTGATATAAATGAAACATGGCGTCCACCCGGCCCAGATGGTTGGTATCAAAGAAAATGCGCAGCCAGGTTTCCGGTTGAGCCTCCCTTTTATAGCCACCCGTCCCTTGCTGTTCATGATAGATACGAACATAAGCCGGATAAACGGTACTGCCATCGCCAAAATAGATGGGTATAGTAAAGGACATGGTATTGGCAGTATTTGTTTTTTCCGGCAGAGCAGCTTGCGAATCCTGCACGGTAGCCGACAACTCCTGAATGGTGCGAATGGCTTTCTGCAGTGTTTCCGCCGGCAGTTCTTTCCATTTGGAAGCCTCGGAAAATTTAAACATTAGCCATAGATCAGGCAACTCCGGCAGATTATGCGTCACAGCCGCCTGTCTAACGGTTTGCGGCAGAAAATCCTGCAAGTAGTTAACAGCTTTCTGCAGTTCCTGGTGTTCCGCTGCAGTTACATCCAGTGTTTCCAGACGCGTAGCAGGAAACTCATCGGGAATTTCGCCGCCATCCAATATGTCTTTGGCCACTTTAGTTATTGTCGCTGCCGTCCACACCTCGGCTTCCTGAGCCGCAGCGAGACCGGCCGGTACAACAGCGGCCGGTGAAGACGTTTTTCCTGCCATTTCACCTGCCGCCGGCTCCGGCAACACGGTGCGGCTTTCTCCACTTGTCCGGGAAATTTCTGTCTGCAGTTGTTTTACTGCCAGTAAAAGGGGTTGAATATCTTCTCCCGCGTCCCCCGCCGGCTGGTTAAGCAGCGTCAACAATATCTGTTTACCTGCCGTCTGCTCCTTAGCAGGTAAATCCTGAAATTCGGCGGCCAATTGTCGAACGGCTGCCAACACCGATTCCCGGTCCTGCTCATTGTTAGCCAATACCTGCCAGGCCTTGGCCGGCCAGTCGGTCACCGGTTTGCTGGTCGGCGGTACTGGGGGACGGGTTGCCTCATCCAATGGCGTCGCTGTTGCTGGTTGCATGTTGGGTTCAGCCGTTATCGTCAACTTGGCAGCCTGTTGCGGTTCCTGTCCGCCTTCCGGCACCGGCAAAACAGTTTTTGCCACACTCTCCGGCAGAGGTTGCAACGCAGGCTGGCGAAAAGCTCCCGTTTCCACCGTATTATTGGGTTCCACCGGTTGATTCTGCATAGCGGATTGAGCCGGCAAGTTATCCTGTGCCGCTGCCGGCGGTTCTGTCACCGGTGCCGTCTGAGGCGGCAGTTGCGGTGGATTCTGCCGTACCGTGGCAAGAACCGTCTCAGTCTTTTCCGCCAGCGTATTCCAGATATCCGGAGTAAGCTGTTCTTCCAGATAAAGTGTTCCCTGCAGGGTTTGCACTATATTTTGCAGTTGTTCGGCCAGATTTTTTGGTAGTTGTACCAGGGTAGACATTCCCCGGGAAATAGCACCGGTGTCGGGCGCTGCCTGCTGCAAAATTTGCCGCACCTCTTGCTGCAAACTGTCAGGCAGCGAAGCCAGTAGCAACTGGCTGTTTTCAACTGTTCCGCCCAGATTACTTAGCAGCGTTTCGAGTGCTTCATGGATCAAAAGCTGAACCTGCAGCCCCGGTGTATTGGTCTCGGCCTGAGCTTGGGGCTGAGCCGTCGCAGACACGTTAGCCTGTCCTTCCAGCTCGGCCGGTGCCGGAAGCTGTCCCGGTGAAAGATTACTAACTCGCATCCTGTCTGCCTCCCCATGATTTAATCGGTTCAAAGCTGGTCCGGTGAATCGGGCAAGGCCCATATTCCGCCAATGCTCTTAAATGTTCTCTGGTCCCATAGCCTTTATGATTTTGAAAACCGTATTGCGGATAAATCAGCGCCAACTCTTCCATCAGCCGGTCCCGTTCCACCTTGGCCAGAATAGAGGCTGCCGCAATGGATGCACTCAGCCCGTCTCCGCCAATCAATGAATTGGCCGGAATCGGCAGTTCCGGCAATGGCACGGCATCAATCAAAGCGGCCTGCGGTTTCAGTTCAATGGTCTTAATCGCCTGATACATGGCCTGCACAGTAGCCTGATAGATATTCAACCGGTCAATATCCGCCACTTCGACAATGACCGTCTTGGTAGACAACGCTTTCTTTTTAATCTCATCATATAATACGGCCCTTTGCGCCGCCGACAGTTTTTTCGAATCGTTCAACGAAGGAAGGCTGCAGCCAAACGGCAGAATCGCCGCACCGACCACCAGCGGACCGGCCAGCGGCCCCCGCCCTGCCTCATCGACACCGACAATGCATTCATAGCCTTGACGGCGCAGTTCCTGCTCCGGCAGAAAAAGCTGCTGCAGGCGGGCCGCTTCCTTAGTCAGGCTTGCTTTTCTTTTTTGCCACTTCTCCAATAATCGTATGACCGAAACACGTCGGTCCGTATGTAGCTCCGCCAAAATAGCCTCCGGCAGCTCCGCCTGATCCAGCAATTCCGTTATCTCCGCAACCGTCATGTTAGCCATACGCAAAAAAATCCCCGCCAATCCTGGGCGTGTGGGCCTGAGTATTCATTGTCCACACACCTTAAAATATTCTTCCGTTTTTGCTATATTCTTGCTGTTAAAGACAAATTCCTTTCTCCACCAGAAAAACAGCCCCATCCATTGCCCAACAAAAAAGGACACAGCCATTAACCGGCTATGCCCCGTATTGCTTTACTCTATTTCCTTATACTCGGCGATAATACGGCTTACAATACCATAGGCTTTTGCCTCTGCCGCATCCAGCCAATAATTACGCTGCGTATCCTGCTCCACCTTGGCCAGCGGTTGTCCGGTCCCGTCGCTAATCAAACGGTTGATGCGGCGGCGCATCTTGATAATTTCATCGGCTTCTATTTTGATATCGGTCGCCTGGCCGCGCACCCCGCCGAGCGGCTGGTGAATCATATAGCGGGTATTGGGCAATGAGTAGCGGTCCTCTTTCGCGGCCGCCAGATAAATGGTAATGCCGGCACTGGCTACCCAGCCGGTACCGATGACAATGACTCTCGGCGTCACAAAGCGAATCATATCATGAATGGTGTCACCGGCCTCCACATGACCGCCCTGGCTGTTAATAAATAATTTAATCGGTTCATCACTCATTTCCTGCAAAATGAGGAGTTGAGCAGTTACTTTCTCCGCCACAGCCTGCGTGATCTCACCGGCAATAATGATCGACCGGGTTTTTAACAGTTTCTCCTGCCATTTCCCTTGTTTTTCTTCTTGTTCCATTTTATTTCCTCCTTGTCCGTCGAACAATAGCAACTGAATCAAATTAATCAATTGTTCACAGAGCATCTATTCTCTTTAACTTATATTCCATCGACCAGACAAAATCCTGCCGGTGCTGCCTAAAAAATAAAGGAGGCTGCCCTTTACTCGATCGAGCCTCCCCACTTCTGATCTATTCCCGGTCCGGCAATTGGCGGTCCAGCGTAAACTGTCCCAGCTTGCCACCGCGAAATTCGTTCAAAATGATTTTGCGGGCCTTGTCGCAATCGACCACGCCGCCACTGCGCAAACAGCCCCGCTTGCTGCCGATCAGGCGCAGCAATTCCTCGCTGTCTTCCGGCAAAGGCAGCGTCAGCTTGTATCTCTCGCTCAGCCGTTCGCTGTAGTCCTCCCGCAGCATGGTTAAAAATTTGGCCATTACCTGCTCCAGATCATATACTTCGTCGTTAATAGCCCCGGTAATGGCTAGCCGCAGGGCCACCGACGGGTCCTCTATCTTCGGCCAAAGTACGCCGGGAGTATCCAAAAGCTCCAGGTTATTGGAGACTTTAATCCATTGCTTCCCCCTGGTTACACCCGGCTTATCGGCTGTACGCACAGTGGCCGATCCCAGCAGGCGATTGATCAGGGAGGATTTTCCCACGTTGGGGATGCCCAGAATCATTGCTCTTACAGCCCGTGGCCGCACTCCTTTGGCAACAAGTTTGGCAATGGCCGCGCTGGCGCCCTGCTCCACCTTACTGATCAGGGCCTTGGTTCCTTTACCTGTCATGGAATCAATGGCAACTGCCTGCAGGCCTTGACTGCGGAATGTTTCTATCCAGCGTTCGGTCCAGGCCGTTTCAGCCAGGTCAGCCTTGTTTAGCGCAACGACGCGCGGCTTGTTCTCAATGATATCGGCAATCACTGGATTGGCACTGCTCAGTGGTATGCGGGCATCTACCAGTTCAATGACGACATCGACCAGCTTTACGTGTTCACGCATCATACGCTGAGCTTTGGCCATATGCCCGGGAAACCAGTTTATACGCATGTTATCCTTGCTATTTTCCATATACATCACTCACAATATGCAGATTCATTCACCGGCTCGTTCTTTGGCCGGCTCCGTATACAAAAAGCCGTTTCAACCCCGTCCGCCTGACGCGCTGACAGATGGTGATGGTACAACCATTCACAGCGGCAGTACGGTACTAGTTTTAAACGGCTTACGCTTTTTCATACGGCTTACAGTCAGACGTTTGACTAAGGAAGAGTTTTTAGCTGATCAAAGGGCCAAAATACCAGTACGGCTTTGCCCTTAATCAAGTTAAGCGGCACAAAGCCAACATCGTTAAACCGGCTGTCCTCGGAATTATTCCGGTTGTCTCCCATGACAAAGATGGTTCCGCTAGGCACGGTAGCCAACGGATAGGAGCCTTTAGTCTTTTCCAAAATATAAGGTTCATTTAACAATTGTCCGTTACGGAACACACGGCCTTCCTTGATTTCAATCGTATCACCGGCCACAGCAATGACCCGTTTGATAAAATCACGGCTGGGGTCCTGCGGATAGCGGAAAACCAGAACATCATCATACTCAGGCATTTTAAAACGGTAAATGAATTTATTGACCACCAGGCGTTCCCCGTTCATTAACGTGGGACGCATCGAAGGCCCTTCCACCATATACAGTTCCACAATAAAATACCGGATAAAAAATGCCAGTACAACGGCAATGACGATGGAAATAACCCAGTCCTTTATTTCGTTTTTTAGATTTGCATTACTCAAGGTGAATTCCTCCTACCGGATAACACTTCTCTATGTAAAGGGGATACTCTGCGTCACTTAAAGCATCTGATAAGCTTAAGAATTTTTTGTGCTGCAAAACGAAGTAGTCGCGCAAATATACGCAAACGCCGACAACACTTCAGGCCGAAAAAGGAAACTATCTATTTAGGCGACGCAAGGTACTAACTCCACCTTAGTGTTCGATATAAAGCCGGTCTCTATACAGCCCAAAAAGCAAGAAAAGACCCGGCTTGTGCCAAGTCTGTGTGACACCGGCGGAAGCCTTAGTCTTTCCACTGATGACCGAAAAAATACACCTTCCGGCCATGCGAGAAAAGGGACTGCTGCCAGTCCCCTGTTTACTACCGTCTTTCTCTAATACGTGCGGCTTTACCGGTAAGGTTGCGCAGGTAATACAATTTAGCACGGCGCACAATACCTCTGCGGACGACTTCGATTTTTTCCAAACGGGGAGAATGTACCGGGAAAGTACGTTCTACGCCAACACCGTAAGAAATACGTCTTACCGTGAAAGTTTCACGTACGCCGCCACCCTGACGGGTGATAACAACACCTTCAAAAACCTGGATACGTTCACGATTGCCTTCCACTACCTTTACGTGGGCGCGAACGGTGTCTCCCGGTCTGAACGTAGGAATGTCCTTACGAAGTTGCTCTTGTTCTAATGCCTGAATAATATTCACTTATAGTGCCTCCTTATACTAGACGTTCTTACCCGCCCGATAAGCGACAGAGGACCGTCCGTTTTACACGACGATAATTTTATCATATATTGCTTGGATATTCAAGTATTAATTACGACCACCAGGCCTCGCCCAGCAACCGGTCAAGGATAATGGCCACAGCCGCCCGCACCGGCAGATGATTGTAATCACAGGGACCGTAAATAGGCTCCAGAATGTAATCAAACTGCTCCATTACTGATTTTTCAATGCCCCAGCCTGTCCCGAACAATAAGAGACAAGGTTGATCTTCCTCCTGCAGCAGCGTCCGGAGCTTTCGATACGACACCATATTGGAAAATTGGCGCGCATCGGTAGTTACAATGACCGGCGCTTTGCCTTCTGCAGCCGTAATCTGCTCAACGGCTGCCCGGATATCCGGCACTATGTCCAAAATACTGAAGGCTTCCCTCCGGTCGGGGTTATACTCGCCGCCATAGCCGGTCTGCCAGTATTCCACGATATCCCTGGCCATTTTGACCTGGCTTTCCACTGGGTGAATGATGAAATAACGTGCAATATGATAGGTACGTGATGTCCGGGCAATATCGTGGACATCAAAATTGGTGATGGCCGTTGTCACCACATCATTATTTTTATTATAAATAGGATAATGAACCAGTCCTAAGTAAACCCTTGACATTAGTGCACTAGCCTCCAGACCGTTCTTTCTTGATTTCCTCCAGCAAGGCGGCATCCTCCGCATTCAACGGAAAATCCACCAGCAGATCGGGACGCCGTTCCAGCGTGTTTTTCAACGATTGTTTCCGCCGCCATCTGGCTATCTTGGCATGGTCGCCGGAAATTAGCACGTCAGGCACCGACCAGCCGCGAAAGTCACGGGGCCGGGTATACTGGGGATATTCGAGCAACCCGCTGTAAAAGGAATCCTGCTCCGCCCCGTCGCTGGCGCCCAATACACCGGGCAGCATACGGGCCACGGCATCCACGACGACCATGGCCGGCAATTCACCGCCGGTCAGTACATAATCACCGATGGATACGGCTTCGTCGGCCAGATGCTGGCGCACCCGGTCATCCAGACCCTCATAATGGCCACAGATAAAGACAAGCTGCTCATACCCGGCCAGTTCCCTGGCCTTTTGCTGGGTAAAAGACTGCCCGCCGGGACACATTAAGATCACCCGGCGCTTATCCGATTCCCGCTCGGCCGTAACGCTTTCGACCGCCAGAAAAACCGGATCAGGCTTCATCACCATGCCTGCGCCACCGCCAAAGGGATAATCATCAACAATATGATGTTTATCAAAAGCGAAATCGCGGGGATTGGTCACCTGCACCGAAAGCAGTCCGGCCTCCCGTGCCCGCTTGATGATGCTGTGCCCGAAAGGTCCGGCAAACATGTCGGGAAATAAGGAAATGATATCAATGCGCATCATGCTTCCGCATCCCACTCCTGAAGTTTCACCTTCATTTTTCCGCCCGGCAGGTCGATATCCAGCACTACCCTTTTCAGCGCCGGCACCAGCACCGGCCGCTGCCCTTCCTGCTCCACGACATACACATCATTGCTGCCCGTGGTAATAATGTCCTTTACCTGCCCCAGAAATTCCCCGTCTTCCGTGAAGACCTCTAAACCGATGATCTGGAAATGATAATAATGACCCGTCGGTAACGGTACCAATTCATCAGGTCTAACCTGGATCACCTTATTGCGGAGTGGCTCGGCAGCATTCTTGCTGTCAATACCTTTTAAGGTAAGCAGTACAAAATGCTTATGATATTTGACACCAAGCACTGGCCATACACTGCCGTCATCCAGCCGGATGGTCTTCATCTGTTCAAACCGCTCGGGAAAGTCGGTGTCCGGTATAACACGCACTTCACCCCGCACACCGTGCGGGGCAGTAATCTTTCCTATGGAAATCAACTTTTCTGTCATGCTTTTTCTTCCTACCTGCGGAAGGCGATAACGATCCCGTCTTCAATCAGGATTTCCTCACCAAGTATTTTATGCAAGTCATCACCGATGCCAACTGACACGGTTCTCTCCAACGTACCCTGGGCAATTTCTGCTCCCAGTTCCAATTGGGCCGTTTCCTTTAGCTTTTCCATCATATGGTTTTTAAATTCAAGACGTTTTTGACGTTCCGCATCAATCTGCTGACGAATGGCGGTCAATCCCTGCATATCCTGCTTAGCCTGATCGGCTAACGCCCGTTTGGCATGAAACTCCAGTTGTTGCAATTCCATGTCCACTTTTTTAATATTTTCCTGAATTTCTGCTGCCAAACGCTGTTTGAGATTTTCCGTTACTTTGGCTTTGATCGTGACAGGGCATTTCAAGCTCATATTTTCCATCCCGTTAATCCACCTTTCTTTAGCCCTGTTCTAAAACCCTCCACAACCAGTCTCAGAACAGGCCTCTCTTTTATTGCAAAAGGCCCATCTGCCAAAGCATTTGACAGTTGAACCTTTCACAACAAAACTCCTGATTATTTATTTTCTAAATAATTTCCACTGTTACTTTTTTATTTTCGCGAGTGGCAGCAGCTTTTACTACGGTGCGTAGTGCCTTAGCTATGCGACCCTGTTTACCAATGACTTTACCCATGTCTTCCGGAGCTACCCTGAGTTCATAAACAGTGCCGGTCGCTTCAGCCAACTCCGTCACAGCAACCTGTTCCGGATTTTTCACTAAAGCTTTGGCGATAACTTCAACGAGATCCTTCATAGTTATCAAGCCTCTTTCTTAGCACGCTTTATTTCATCCCATTTTTTCATGATGCCAACCGCTTTGAACAAGCTTTTTACCGTATCGGTAGGTTGAGCACCCTGTTGCAGCCAGCTAATTGCTTTTTCCTCATCCACTTTAATGACTGCCGGTTCAACCGTAGAGTCATAATGTCCCAGAGTTTCAATAAACCGGCCATCACGCGGCGAGCGAGAGTCAGCCACAACAACGCGATAGAACGGGTTCTTTTTAGCACCCATACGTTTCAAACGAATTTTAACCGCCATTTCCATTCACCTCCTTTATAGAGTATCCGAAGCTTGGATACTCACTGTATACATATATTAGCGCATAAAGGGAAGCTTAAAGCCCAGCCCCTTTTTCGCACCTTTTTGCATTTCCTGAAACCGTTTCATCATCTTCCTGGCCTCGGTAAACTGTTTTAGCAGCCTGTTTACATCCTGTACCCGCGTCCCGCTGCCCAAAGCAATGCGTTTGCGGCGGCTGCCGTTGATGATGTCCGGCGAACGCCGTTCCTTCTTGGTCATCGAGCGGATAATCGCCTCTACATGGACCAGTTCCTTTTCGTCAAACTCAATATCCTGCAGCTTTTTCAAATTTCCCATACCGGGCAGCATGCTCAGTATCTGCTCAAAGGAGCCAAGCTTGCGCACCTGCTGCAGCTGCTCGAGAAAATCGTCCAGCGTGAACTCTTCCTTGCGCAGCTTCTTTTCCATCGCCTGAGCCTGCTCCAGATCAATGGCACTCTGCGCTTTTTCGATCAGGCTCAACACATCGCCCATGCCGAGAATCCGGGACGCCATCCGGTCGGGATGAAAGGTTTCCAAGGCATCCAGCTTTTCGCCCATGCCGACAAACTTAATCGGCCGTCCGGTCACCGCCCGGACCGATAAAGCTGCCCCGCCGCGGGCATCGCCGTCAAGTTTGGTCAGAATCACACCGTCAACGCCCAGTTCATTGTTGAAGGACTCGGCCACCGTAACGGCATCCTGACCCGTCATGGCATCAACCACCAGCAGGATTTCATGGGGTTTGACCTCGCGCTTGATATCTTTCAGTTCTTGCATCAATTCTTCGTTAATATGCAAACGGCCGGCCGTATCAATGAGCACCATGTCCCTCGTATGGGCTAAGGCGTACTCCAGTGCCTGTTTAGCGATGTCCACGGGTTTCGTACCCGGTTCGGCGGCATACACCGGAACATCAAGCTGTTCGCCCAGCACCTGTAATTGCTTGATGGCTGCCGGACGGTAAATATCCGCCGCAACCAGCAATGGGCGCTTGCTCTGCTTCTTGACCAGCAAATTAGCCAGTTTGGCAACCGTCGTCGTTTTACCGGCCCCCTGCAAGCCTACCATCATCACAATGGTCGGCGGCCGGGAGGCGATGGCGATACGGCTTTGTGTCCCGCCCATCAGCTCGGTCAGTTCATCGTTGACAATCTTTATGACATGCTGCACCGGTGTAAGGCTGCCCATGACTTCCTGGCCAATAGCCCGCTCTTTGATTTTGGCAATAAACTCTTTCACTACCTTAAAGTTTACGTCCGCTTCCAGGAGCGCCATCCGGACCTCGCGCATGGCTTCGTTCACATCCGCCTCGGTCAGTTTGCCCCGGCCGCGCAGTTTTTTAAATGTTTGCTGTAATTTATCGGCTAAGCCTTCAAAAACCATGCTATGCCTCCTTACCGTAATCCAATAAAAGTTCCAATATATGTAGCGACCGATTTACCGGCTCCAACTGCTTCACTTCATCAGACAGACTGCTGATCAGGCCATACACCTGACTGATTGTCTGCTGCTCGTGTTGAAACCGCTCAATCAGCTTAAGTTTAGTTTCATATTCGTCCAGAAGCTGCTCAGCCCGTCGCAAAATGTCATGTACCGCCTGCCGGGTCACGCCAAGCTGCTCAGCCATCTCCGCCAGCGACAAATCGCTGAGATAATGCATTTCCAGACACTGCCGCTGCTTTTCGGTCAGCAACGCGCCATAAAAATCATATAAAAATCCCATGCGCAGCACTTTATCCAGCATACTGAAACGATCCCTTCATGCTTTAGGAAGAACGGCTTTTTACTTTTCTAAGTATACAGACTGGCACCGGCATTGTCAAGTATTTTACCTTGTCACTTCTTAAGTATATTTTTGACAAGATAAGATAATATGTACATCTGTTACCGGTTACGAAAAAGAAACAGCAGGAAATAGCTCGACATAGGTTGAGAAAAGGCTTAAAAGCATGGTATTATATGTTCATGAGTTTGTGGAGGTATAACAAATGTCCAGCAATTTATACAAGCCTGAGGAAGTAGCAAAAATACTTAATATTTCGAGATTTACCGTGTATGGTCTGATTAAGCGCGGCGAATTGCCGGCCTACCGCATTGGACGCAGCATGCGTATTGAAAGCGCCGATCTTGAAAACTATAAACGGAAATCGCGCAGCAGCGAGTTATTTACCGGCCATGAGGGGTTACCTGCCGATCCGTCTGCCCCAGCCCACTATCCGGGCCTTATTATTTGTGGACAAGATGTTATCCTTGATGTACTGTCGGGCCATCTTGAAAAACAAATTCCCGGCGTGCAGTTTTTGCGGCGCTATGTCGGCAGTATCAGCGGTTTAATTTCGCTTTACAACCGCACCGCTAATATTGCCACAACTCATCTTTGGGACGGAGACAGCGATGAATATAACGTGCCTTTTGTCCGCCGCTACTTACCGGGACAAAAAGCCTGTGTTGTCAATTTGGTCTCCCGCGTCGAAGGCTTTTATATCGCTCCCGGCAATCCCAAAAACATCAAAGACTGGCATGATTTGATCCGGCCCGATATTCGTTTCGTCAATCGCAACCTTGGTGCCGGTGCCAGAGTGCTTTTAGATGAAAAACTGCGTAAGCTTAATATAGATTCCCGCAACATCCAGGGATATTCCCGTGAGGAATTAAGCCATCTGGCAGTTGCCAGTTGTGTCGCCAGAGGCGAAGCCGACGTCGGCCTCGGAACGGAAAAGGCGGCGATGCAGGTCCGTAACATTGAGTTTATCCCACTGCAAAAAGAACGGTATGATCTCGTTATTTTACCGCAGGACATCAATCCCCAGCATTTTGAAACCTTGCTTTCCATCTTACGGTCCGATGAATTCCGTAAAGAAGTCATGGGCATGAGCGGCTATGATATTTCTCAGATGGGTGAAATCATCGCCGAACTGTAACCACGGCCAAAGCAATACAGCCCCAAGCAAACGAGGGTATGACCACGTTGCTTGGGGCTTTTTCTATTGGTTGAATGATAATCATTTCACCAAATCGCGCTGTCACCTGTTTCGCCGGTCCGTACCCGGATAGCATCGCTCAGCGGCAGGACAAAAATTTTGCCGTCACCGACCTGATTATCCGTCCGGTTTACCGCCATAATCGCCTGCACAATCCGGGGAACATCCTCGTCGTGGGCAATGACGTTAAACAATCGCCGCGGAAACAGCCGGACTCCATTCAGGAAGGTATCAATCAACAGTTCCGCTTCTTGTTTATCCTTGCTTTTGTTAAGGGCCAGCAATTCCTGTTTGCGGGCTTCGATTACCGCAGGGTCCTTGACCAGCTTGCCTCTGCCTAGCACCTTGGAGGCGGTAAAACCGGCCACACCGGCTTCAACCAGGGCCCGTTTGGTAGCACTGACCTTGCCCATCCTTACCACCGCAATAATTTCTTTCATAATGCCGCCCCCTATAGTCCGGTTTTGCCGCTGGAAATAGTATACACCTCTTCCACCGGTGAGACAAAAATCTTTCCGTCGCCAAACAATCCCTGATCCCCCGATTTAGCTGTCTGTAGAATGATATTCGCAATTGCCTCCTGGTCTGCGGCGTGGACTACCATAATAATCATCGTCTTGGGAATTTCATCATAAACCACGCCGGCCAGCTTAATACCTTTCTGCTTCCCCCTGCCGACCACATCCAGTACGGTAGCGGCATTAAAGCCCCCGGCAGCCAGTTCGTTCAGAACTTCATCTCTTTTTTCAGGTCTGATAATCGCTCTGATCATAATCATGCTATGCTCATCCTCCTGCTCTCTTTTATTGTGTTATCATCGATACTAGGGAACCACTGATTTATTCACACCGCACACCCAAACGGATCTTTTTCCCTCTGGCTGCGTCAGCCACTCTTGAAATAGGGACCGCTATTCCTGCGGTTTTACTTCCCTGCCATCCGAAAAAATCTCTCACTAGACCGGCAGGCTCATTAAATCAGCGGTTCCCTAGGCAATTCCGGGCGTCCGGGCAGCTTCCAGTACCTGAAAGGCATGCAGCAAGCCTTCTTCCACACCGGCACAGGATTCTACCACGGCAATGCCCCGTTCCTGCAGACGTTTTTGAGCCTCATAGCCAATACGCATGGTCAGTACGGCATCGCAATCGGCAAAATTTTGCACTACAGCAGCCTTTACCGCTTCACTTTCCTCACAGGTGGCCTTCCCGGAACAATACTTTGCGACATTCCTCGTTTCCAGGAAGGTACTACGGCTGCCGTCAGTCTCATAAATATGAAAAGCTTCGGCATAGCCGTAATGCAAATCAATCATCCTCCTGTTCCGGGACGTAACGGCTACCTTATAAAGTCCGTGCTTAGACTGACAGTTGCCGGGCAATTCCTTTTTCGCATCCCGGAATTTATAGGACTGGTCCTCATTCAAAAGGCCAATGGCATCGGCCCGGCATTGCTGACAGTGCCGCATTTGTGGCAATTCACTCTGACACAGATCCCGCAAAGCTTCCACTTCTTTGCGGCTGGTCTGAGGAAAATGTCTAAACACGCTGCCCGGTGCCGGAATAAGCGGCATGATATTGGACAACGCCGCGCCCCGCTCCTTTACTGCTTTCACGACCTCAGGAATGTGACTGCCGTTAATTGCTTTGATCATCACAGTATTGACCTTGACCAAAACACCATTGGCGGCTAACCGTTCAATGCCGGTCAGTTGGTTGTTGATTAGAATGTTCGCCGCACTTTCCCCCACGTAATAGTTCCCCTGATAATGGACGTGGTGATAGATGCTCGCGCCAATAGCCGGCTCCAGACAGTTTACCGTGACCGTTACGTGCCGGATACCCAGCTCCACAATCTCTGGGGCATAGCGCGGCAGCATCAGTCCATTGGTCGACAGACAAAAGATAGTATCCGGTGCGGCAGCCTTAATCAGTTCAATGCTTTTCCGGACTGCTCTCCAGTTAGCCAGCGCGTCACCCGGTCCGGCAATACCGACTACGCTGAGCTGCGGTAATTCAGCCTTTACCCTGGTAAACTTGGCCAGCGCTTCTTCCGGTGTCAGTACGGAACTGGTTACGCCGGGCCGGCTTTCATTCACACAGTCGTATTTGCGGTTGCAATAGTTGCAACTGATATTACATACCGGCGCCACCGGCAGATGCATTCGGGCAAACTTTTGGTGCGCTTCGAACGAATAGCAGGGATGTTTAGCTGTCTTGGCTGCCAGTTCCACCGCTTCACCGGACAGATCGGTCTTGGGACATGGCTGCTCCATATGCTCCCCTCCATTTCCATAATACCTGGCTGACTGCAGTCTTCGTCAGAACAGGAATTTTTACTTAAACAGGTCTTGTCCGGCCACCGGATTTTCCTTTGCGGTGAGTTCTGCCACCTCGATGCCGTAAACCATAACCGTTTTGTTATCGAAAGATGACCGGTACTGCTCCACAAATTCACCGGTCAATGGACTCTTAAAAAAGCCGGGAAGAAATTTCTCCAACAGCCGGTTCAGGGCTGCCGTTTTTTCCACTGTGTCCACTACCGGCAAAGCCTTACCAAAGATAACCACGCTCAGATACGCCGTATCACATTTGGCCGGATGAGCGTCAGTCACCGTGCCGAACTCTTCAAAGACAGTGAAACAAACTGACGGCTGCTTAGCCAGAACGGTATGTTTCCTGCCGCTCCCCATGCCATGGATGTATATCTTGCCGTTCCAATACACATAATTCACCGGTAAAGCATAGGGGATGCCGCTTGAATCGCACATGCTCAGTGTCCCCACCCGCTGTTCGGCTAAGAAGCGTTCGACTTTTTCCTGATCATGACAAATTCGCTGAGTATAGCTGATTTGCTCCATCTTTGTTCACCTCTCGTTTGCGGTATACGCTGCCAGACGGTCAAGAAATTCTGTCATCAGTGAATTAACCACCGCCAGTATCCCCATATTCTCCCGAATGGCTTGAGCTGTCTGCACATAAGGTCCCGGCCGCAGCTCGTCGGCACAATGATAAAGCAATGAGTTAATGCTGGCGGCCGTGCTTTCCAGATGAAACTGGAAACCAAAAACCCGATCCCGGTACATAAAGGCTTGATGAGGGCAGCCCTCGCTGGAGGCGATGCAGACCGACTCCTCGCCGAGCATACTGAAAGTGTCGTTATGCCACTGAAAAACGGGAAAGCTTTCCGGAAATCCGTCAAAAAATTTTCCCTGGATTTTTTCTTTGTACAGGGTAACCGGCAGCCAGCCGATTTCGGCCACTGGATTCTTCGTAACTTTACCGCCCAATACATCGGCTATGAGCTGCGCCCCCAGGCAAATGCCCAGGACTACTTTATCTTGCTCAATGGCCTTTCGAATGCAGTCCTTCTCATAACCCAGCCAGGGGTATTGCTCTTCTTCGTAAATATTCATCGGACCGCCCATAATCACCAGCCAGTCAAACTGGTCCGGTTCAGGCACCGCCTCAAAATTATACAGGTGCGTACCCGTAAGCCGGTGTCCTCGTTCATGCGCCCAGGTGACAAGCATGGCCGGGTTCTCAAAAGGAACATGCTGCAAATAATGAATTCTCATGGCAACCCCCTTCAGGTCCTATCAACTACACTTTTATCGGCCTTATTCGGTCAAGTCGGGCAGCTTTCCTTCTGCTGCTGGGCAAAACGCCGTACGTCACCGATCCTTATCGGATCGAACAGTTCCGCCACGGCTTCACACAACTCTAACACTTTCACCATATCGGTTAACTCCGGTGCGCCGTGAAAATAATTTTCCAGCGAACAGATACCAAAAATCTGGTCCAGCGAACGGATCGACTGATTCAGTTCCGGTGAAACAACCAGACAGTCTATTTCTTCGACGGCCTCCATCAGGCAAATATAGTTATGATTTTCCGGCTCAATCCCGTACAGCAGGCACAAGGCAATCAGATAGTTTTCCAGCGCAACCGAGGCCACGTTAAAGACTACGCTGGCATGCTGGCCTTCTTCCAGAAATTGTCGGGCCCGGAAATGATACATCCTGCTGCTACGGTAGTTTTCCTCAAACGCCGCCACATCGATTTCGCTTATGTCCATCATATGACCAGCCTCTTTTCTCCTTACATACTGCCGGTTTTCAGTCAAACCGGCAGTATGCAGGTTACTGTTGGATTTCTGCACTTTTGTTGTCTTTAACGGTATTGCTGCCTAATCTTTCACCAAACATTCAGCATCCATTCTTTACTCTTTTTATACTCCATATCAGTAAACAGGGTATTGGCCATAGCCTCGGCCAGCCACATGGCTCCGGCATAACCAACTACGGGGTACCGGTGCAACCCGGCACGGTCATAAGTGGGAAAACCGACTCTTACCATGGGTATATTGTTATCAATCGAGGTAAACCGTCCCTTGGAGTGGCCCAGAATCAAATCCAGCTCAAGCCCTTCATTTTTTATCCGGTTTTCCAATTCCCACAAATCGGCATTAGTGATAATTTCCATATCGTAATCTACATTTTCCTGGAGCGCTTTAATGCGGGGATCCAGGGGATAGTCCTTACGATCATCACCAAGCAGCAGCAGCATAGGCTTCATTCCCAGATCAAGACAGAACTCGGCCAGACCGATCACGAGATCGGGATTCCCATAAATGGCAACCTTTTTATCGGCCAGAAATAAATGGGCCACATCTGTAATAGCGTCAATGGCAATGCCCCGTTCTTTGACTAAAGAAGGTGGTATTGATTTGCCGGTCAGGCTTTTTACATTCTGCAAAAACGAATCGGTATTGCGGATTCCAATCGGCGTAGGGCCGATAATGGCCGGTACATCAAATTCGCTTTCCAGATATTCCGCAGCCTGCCCTCCCTCATAGCGGTTCAGGGCGATCGTGCCTAACGCGTTAGCCGTTCCCGCTAAGTCTTCAATGGTGGTATTGCCATGAGAGACATGGTTTCCGTCAGGCATTAACGGAGAGTCGAAACTTTCAATCTCAAAAAGAACGGTTGTGTCAACTTCCATGGCCGCCAGCAAATGTTTCAGTTCGGTTACATCACCGGGATTAACCCAGCCGGTAATCAAATTCAGTTTCCCGTTCGGCTCACCCTTCTTGGCAAAATAGCTGACCACATCTTTTACGGCCGCATCATACCCGGTGACCATGCTTCCCTTAAAGCTTGGTGCGTGAATGGGGATTAAATATACTTCCCGACCAGGATATTTTTCTTTTAACAGTCCATTATTGAGTTTCGTTATAACCCCGTCAATATCATCACCGATAACTTCTGTCGAGCAAGTGGTTATAATCGGCACAACTTTCACATGGGGATACCGCATCAACAGCACGTCAACCGCCTGCTCCACCCGGTTCAGCGCCCCGAATACGGCGCCGTCCTCATGCACAGAAGAAGATGCAATTTCAAAGCTTTCCTTAAAATGCTGCGAGAAAAGCAATCGGACAAACATAACGCAACCTTGACCACCATGCACGATGCCAATACAATCCTTGATTCCAATGCTGACAAACTGGGAACCGCAGGGCTGGCAGGTAAATATGGGGTTGATAATTCCAGCACGCTCTTTTTCTTTTAATTCGCAAGCCATAATATCATCCTTCCTAATAGAGAGGTACGGTTAGCTCTTCATTAAGCGACCCGGTAATCGTCAGATAATCCATCCGCTCCTTCAGCCCCTGCATAAGCAGTTTTAATTCGGCCTTATCCATAGCATGAATCCACTCATACCGCTGCCGGTAAGCTTCAGCCAAAATGACGGCATCAACCCAGTAGCATTTATCCTGAGGAGTTTCCTTCTCAACCGGTTCGTCACATAAAATCTGCATCGTTTTGGTAAGAATCCCCTCATTTTGCTTTTCCCGATCCCAGGCCCGGGAATGAAACTGCCACAGGCAATTCTTCATAATATAATCAACCAACTGTTCAATTCGCTCACGCATAACATCATCCATAGATCGGCACCTCCCTTATACCACTGAAAGTTTTGGTTGCGCCGGCGGGAAGCTGGAATAGGTTTTGCTCCGTAGGTCGGAGACGCTGTCAAACTTCCCGGTATATTGGCGCAGATCAGTTGAAGCAGTTATTTCCGGACTCAAATTGGTATCGGAAAGCATTTGCCGGGTTTCAAATCCCTTATCTGTGGCAATCTCATCCTTGCTGATATCCAGATAAGCAAGCTTGTGTATCGGCGAATAAATAGCGTTATAGATGTCGCGGGCAAACCGCACCCAGCCCTCAAAACCTTTATAGGGACCGTTATGATAGGCATGGGCATTCAGATAGGGAACACGAATCTTCTTCGCTACCTCGCCGGGCCGTTTGCCGGTAAAAATCACGTCAGGCTTTAAGTTATACATAGCCTCCAGACCTTCCAACTCGTTTGGATCGTCAATAGCCAAAGCCCCTTCTTCGCAGCGGGCAATGCCTTTTTCCATATCGCCCTGATGGCCGAACTTGGTGTAAACCGAAACAACATCAACGCCCATTTCCGCATGGATAACATGAGCCCAGTGCCAAAGCTTCGATCCGCCGGGCCACAGGCAAACCCGCTTGCCCTTCAGGCGCTCCTTATACCAGTCCAATTCCGGCTTCCAACGAGCCGTTTCTTCGGCAATGATGGCTTCCGCCCGCTCCTCAATGCCAAAGAACATCGCTACCTTGCGTAAGGATGCCGACAGCGGCTCAAAACCGAAGCCGTCAATATCAAGCCGTGGCGTCCCATAGCGCTGCCTGAGTTCGTTACAGATATATTCGGCCGAGCGGGCACACTCCAATACATTAAGATGAGCTCTGTGCATCGCCCGAAGATCATCATAAGATCCATTGCCCGTAAAAGTAGACAACACCTGAATACCCATTCGTTTAAAATAATCTACCATTACTTCCTGGTCGCCCTGAATATTATACTCACCGACATAATTGATCACGTAGTCGCTGGTGATTTTAGGCTCCACATTGCCAACCTTTTGATTAATCCAGGCAATATTGATTTTATGATGTCCGCCGGACTGGCTAGGACCGCCGAAGCCGGGGGAGTTACAGACGAAAATGTCCACATCAGGTAATTCCTCCATTACTTCATCAGCAATGGCGTTGATATCGTCGCCAATCAGCGCCGAAGCACAAGTCTGGTAAAGAGTCATCCGTTTGATATTGGGAAACGCTTTAAAAGCTTCAATGATATTTTGCTTAAGCAGCTTTTCCGCACCAAAGACAATATGCTTTTCCTTCATATCCGTAGCATAGGTGTATTTTAGCTGAAAATTATCGTTATCACTGATATAGCGTTTAGTCTGCCAAGTGTCATAGGTACAGCCTACCGGTCCGTGACTCATGTGAATGACATCCTTCATTGGTGTTCCGATAACATGCTTCGCGCCGCAGTAGGCACAGCCCCGTTCAGAAATGGTGCCGGGTATGGTATTGAGATAGCCGAGCGGCAGTGCATCGGCCAACGTTTCACCGGGGCCTTTTACCACCGCGTGTTTTTTTCTTTCCGGAATGCATTTGCTGCATTCAAACTCATGATACGGCATGACAAGGTCCTCCCTCATATCGTTAATCAATACATATACAGATACAATTACCACCGGTTACCGTTATAAGTTAAACAGCCGGTTACCGCTACACAGTCGATTGCTCAATCTGAAATCCCGTATTTGACCACCATAGCCTCCAACGCATCCATGGTGAGCGGCTTGGGAATGACAAATTTATCGTTTT
Organism: Propionispora vibrioides; assembly: GCF_900110485.1. NCBI lineage: Bacteria > Bacillati > Bacillota > Negativicutes > Selenomonadales > Sporomusaceae > Propionispora > Propionispora vibrioides. Next base: position 22,300 of record NZ_FODY01000003.1, read on the forward strand.
CAATAATCTTGCGGGCCAGTTCGCCGTATTCTTTGGCCTGGTTGCAATCTGCATCGTATTCAACAACTGTTTTCTTATTAAATTCAGCTTTCTGAACGATATTGTCCCGCGGTACAAAATGGATCATCTGGGTACCAATCGCTGCCGTAAACTCTTCCAGGAATTCTCTTTCCCGGTCTACCTTACGGCTATTGCAAATAACACCGCCTAGCCGCACACCGCTTTGTTTAGCGTATTTCAGCAGGCCTTTGCAAATATTATTGGCTGCGTAAATGGCCATCATTTCGCCGGAAGCAACAATATAAACCTCCTGCGCCTTGCCATCCCTGATCGGCATGGCAAATCCGCCGCAGACAACGTCACCAAGTACGTCAAAAAACACAAAATCCAAATCATCTGTATAGGCGCCATTTTTCTCCATCAGGTCAATAGCCGTGATAACACCCCGACCGGCACAACCAACTCCCGGCTCGGGACCACCCGATTCCACACAACGGATTCCCAGATAACCGTCTTTTACCACTCTATCGGTGGTAATTTTGTCTTCCCCTTCGTCACGCAGCATATCCATCAAGGTTTTTTGGTTCATTCCCCCTAAAATCAGCCGGGTTGAATCAGCCTTGGGATCGCAGCCGTGGATAAATACCTTTTTATCGTAAAAATGAGCCATAGCTCCTGCCGTATTTTGCTGGGTCGTGGATTTACCAATTCCGCCTTTACCATAAATCGCAATTTTTCTTGGCATGTGTATGCCCTCCTTTTAAATTAACAGATTTTTTAAAATTATAGTTGAAATTCAAAATACTTCCCGTTATAATAGAAACAGGCAAATTAAATAAACCTAGTGCCACTGGGTTTAACAACGGCTTTGCGGATATTCGTGGTATCCTCAAAGCTTTTGTTTTTAAAGCATATATGGACGATATATCCTCAGCTCCTTCCGGTACAGTTATTTTTGCCTATTAACCAGCTCTAACAGTCTTCTTTTGATAACCACCCCCTTTCATTTCAATAAAGCTACCTTTTTCTCTAAGAACACCTTGAAACTCCCTGCCTGTTTTGCTATAATGCAAAATGGGCAAATCAAATAAACTTAGTGCCACTGAGAATAGGAGATTTACCTCTGCTTCATGGATATTCGTGGTATCCATGAAGCTTTTATTTTTAGCGTTAAATAGTTAGCCGCCAGGCAAGACTGCTTTCTTTACCCGCTATATTCGTGGTATCGCGAGTAAAACGGCCTGCTGTAAAAAAGGGGTATCAATGAACCGTTCCGGTTCATTGATACCCCTTCGTATCTGCCAGGCAAAGTACTGCCAAACACCCTGCTCCAGAGAATATTAAACTTGCTTTTGTCTTATAATACTACACCAAATCCATAGAGTCAATATGTTTTAGTTAATTTAATTTGTTTTTGTTGATTTAGTTTATCTAGTTAGTATCTGTGTATAAATAAAAACAAGGATCTCTTTAACAGATCCTTGTTTTTATGATTAATCGGCAAACAATGCCTGGCTGAACGCCGCCGGATCAAAAGGACGCAAATCCTGTAGCCCTTCACCGATACCGATCCAGCGAACGGGAACATTCAATTCCGACTTGATGGCAATCACCACGCCACCCTTGGCCGTACCGTCCAGCTTGGTCAGAACCAAGCCGGACACGGCAGCGGCTTCGCCAAACAGTTTGGCCTGGTTTACAGCGTTCTGACCGGTAGTTGCATCCAATACCAGCAAGGTGCTGTGCGGCGCTCCCGGCAGCTCCCGGTTGATAATCCGATAGATTTTTTTCAGTTCCTCCATTAGGTTGGACTTAGTATGCAGCCGTCCCGCCGTATCAATAATCAGCACATCCACTTTTCGTGCCTTAGCCGATTGGACGGCGTCAAACACTACGGCCGCCGGATCGGAACCCTCCGTATGCTTGATAACCTCCGCTCCGATCCGGCCGCCCCAGATTTCCAATTGTTCAATGGCCGCAGCACGGAAGGTATCGCCGGCCGCCAGCATGACCGTCTTACCCTGCTCCCGGTAGTAATTGCCCAGTTTGCCGATGGTGGTCGTTTTTCCCACACCGTTAACTCCTACCACCATAATCACCATGGGCGGCTGTACCTCGGGCTCCGCCGTTTCACCATTCATTAAAATAGCACTGATTTTCTCCTGCAAAAACGGCTTTAATTCTTCCGGCGACTGAATTTGCTTGTTCTTAATCCCGGCCCGGACGTCCGACAGCAGTTGTGCTGTTGTTTTTACCCCCACATCGGCGGTCAGTAAGATAGCCTCCAGATCATCCAAAAACTCATCGTCAATGTCGGCATAGCCGACAATCAACTGTTCAATCTTCTCGGTTAAGCCTTTGCGGGTCTTTTCCAGACCGACTTTCAATTTATCAAAAAAGCCCATATTCATTCCACCTAATTCCTATTTTTTCACACGCCCTTACCTCTGTTTATCCCGCAGCATCCACCAGTTTGACGGAAACCAGACGGGAAACACCGGACTCTTCCATGGTAACGCCGTGAATGATATCGGCCACTTCCATAGTTCCCTTCCGGTGGGTGACTACAATAAACTGAGTACTCTGGGCATAATCCCGCAGAAAGCCGCTGAAGCGCTGCAGGTTGGCTTCGTCAAGCGGAGCATCGATCTCATCTACCATGGTAAACGGTGCCGGCCGGTAGGTTAAAAAGGCAAACAGTAAGGCAATGACCGTCAAAGCCCGTTCCCCACCCGATAATAATACCAGGCTTTGCTGCTTTTTGCCGGGCGGCTGCACCCAGACTTCAACCCCCGTTTCCAGCGGTTTGTCCGGTTCCAGCAGAGACAGCCAGGCCTTGCCGCCACCGAACAGGCGCTCAAAGATCCCACTGAAATGCTGATTAATTTCTTTAAAGGCCACGCTGAATTGCTTGGACATTTTCTTGTCGATATCTTGAATAATCGTTGCTAAATATTCGCGGGCATTTTTTAAATCCTCCGATTGATTCCGCAGAAACTCATACCGTTCCCGCACGCGGGCAAATTCTTCAATCGCGCTATGATTAACCGGTCCCAACAGAGCAATCTCCTCTTCCAGCCATTTAGCTTGCACCGTTAGCTCCGCTACACTGCCCTCGCGGCAGCGGGCTACAGCCTCTTCCCAGGAAACATTACACCGTTCGGTCAGTTCCTTGCGGCAAGTCTCCAATTCATACTTGTATTTTGTGGCCATCAGTTCAAATTCATGCAGCCGGTTTTGGATTTCATTGTGACGCCGCCGTTTATCCTTTATCTCCTTTTCCAGCTTGGTAAGTTCCGTTAACGCGGCATACTTGCCGGACTCCAGTTCTTTCTTCGCCGCCAGGCAGTCGGCAGTCTGACCCTCTGTCGTCCGGTGCAGCTCCTTCACTTCTTTCAGCTCGGCATCATAGCCGGCTGTCTGTTCCCGCAGCGTTTCCGCTTCATTAGCCAATCGCTGCAGAACGGCGTCTGTCTTTGCCAGTTCCGTCCGGAGCATTTGGCTTTCGCTTTCCGCAGCCTGCATTTGCTGTTCCAGCGCTGTAAGCGAAACCCTGCAGTCGGTCACCGCATGACCGGCCAAATCTTTTTGCTCATTCAACAGCTTAAGTTCCTGCTGCCAACGAAGCATCTCCTGTTTATGCTCGGCATCACGATTTTCCAAAACAAGAACAGCTTCTTGTTTTTGAGCCAATTTAGTTTGCATTGCCGTTTTCTCACCGGTGAAAGAATCCATTTCCTCCTGCAGACTATCTACCGCCATTTGCAAACGCCGCAGTTCTCCCTGCAGATTGGTCCCATGCACTTCAAGCTGCGCCAGCCGCACTTCCAGGGCTTGCTTTTCTGCCAGCTTAACCTCCGCCGTTTTATCCAGCTCCAGCCGCTTTCGTTCGGCGGCACTCACCGCTTGCTGAGCTTGTTCCAGGGACGACTTGGTTTCCCCGATGGTCTTTTCCAACGCGGCAATTTCATTGCTGCGACTTAAAAAGCTGTTTTCCCGGCGATGCGTACTACCGCCGGTCAGAGAACCGCCCGGATTAACCTGCTGCCCGTCAAGCGTAACAATTCTCACACGATACTGATAGTTCTTGGCAATAGCCAGCGCAGCGTCAATATTTTCGGCTACGATGGTCCTTCCCAGCAGGAATTCCACCACTTTGCGGTATTTCTGTTCACATCCAACCACGGCTGAGGCCAGTCCCAGTGAACCGGCCGCCGCCGCTGCTTTTAGTTCATAATCCCGCGGCGTGCCGGTCTGAATAGTAGTAAGCGGCAGGAAAGTAGCCCGGCCCAGACGTTGGTCCTTTAAAAAAGCGATGGCCTGCTTGGCTGTCGTTTCATCTTCGGTAACAAGATATTGCAAGGCACCGCCTAAAGCAGTCTCCACCGCCGTCACATAAGGGTCCGGCACCTGAATTAATTGAGCCACCGCGCCGCAAATTCCCTGGCGCCAGGCTGCCCGGTTCTGCAGGACACTCTTGCTGCTGCGACCAAATCCATCAAAATCCTGCTGCATGTGAGACAGGATTTTATGTTTGGAAGCAAACTCATTCAGTTTTACCTGCAAAGCCTTTTCTTTGTTCTGCAAATCTCGGCAGTCCGCTTCCAGAGCTTGTTTTACTTCAGCAAGCCGCTGTTCCTCCTTGAGTAGCTCAGCCATTCTTTCGGCCAAACCGGTCTTCTCAGCCAGCGCTGTTTCCGCCGCCTGGCCGGTCTGTGTAAGCTGCTCGCCGTATCCCGCCAATTCCCGGGCGTACTCCCCCTGATTGGTCAGCAGTTTAGCCATATCTTTTTCCAACGTGCCAATCTCATTACGGGCACTAACCAATTCCTGCAAATAATCAAAAGACTGTTCCTTGCAAAGCTCCAACCGGGCTTCCGCCGCCTGGATGTCCGCCGCAGTCTGCTGATAGGCATCCTGGCTTTTGGTCAGGTTCTGCTGCAGCACCAGAACCTGTTCGCGCTTTTCTGCCAGTTGGCGGCCGCTTTCCGCTAGACGGTCTTGCAAAGTTTTCGCCTGTTCCCGGTTCTGTTGCTCTTCGGCTGCTATTCGTTCGCCGACAGCCGAGCCCTGGGAGATTTTTTCAGCCAGCAAGGCAATTCGGCCTTCCAGCCGCTCGGTTTCCCGGTAAGCCTGCTGCAGGCTCTCTCCAGTTCCACGCAAGTTTTCTTCCAGTTCCGCCAGTTGAGCGGTCAGACGTTCAAGTTCGGCCTCGCCCAGCAGAACCTGATTGCCCACGGTCAGTTCTTCCTCTTTCAGAGCAAACTCCTGCAAAGTGGCGCTTTCCATCATCTGCTCCGCCTTTTTCAGCTTGTCCACCAGCAAAGTAATGCGGCAGGCCGTCAATTCCTCCTGCAGCTCTTGGTAGCGCGAAGTCCGGGCAGCACTGGCCTCCAGCGGTTCAAGCTGTAATTCGATTTCCGAAATGATATCCTCCAGGCGGACCAGATTCTGCTCCGTATCGTCCAGTTTTCGTAAAGCTTCCTTTTTCCGGTTTTTATAACGGGTAATGCCGGCAGCCTCTTCAAAAATCAGGCGCCGTTCCTCGGGTTTGCTGTTTAATATTTCATCTACCTTGTTTTGGCTGATAACCGGCATAGCTTCCCGCCCCAGTCCGGTATCGGCCAACAGGTCATGAATATCTTTTAAGCGGCAGTGTGCCTTATTAATGAAATACTCACTCTCGCCAGACCGGAAAACCCGGCGGGTAATCGTTACTTCATTAAAATCCAGCGGCAGCACGCCGTCGGTATTATCAAAAACCAGCGAAACCTCCGCCACGCCCAGCGCGCGCCGTCCGGTACTGCCGGAAAAAATAATATCTTCTACCCTGGAGCCGCGTAAATTCCGGATATTCTGCTCGCCAAGCACCCAGCGTATGGCATCGGAGATATTGCTTTTCCCGCTGCCATTGGGACCAACCACTACCGTAATGCCCGGTCCAAAATCCACTTCTGTTTTATCCGCAAATGACTTAAATCCATAAGCCTCCAACCTACGTAACAGCAACAAATTCACCACACATTCCAAACTTTTCTCAGGACAGACTTTCAGATAAAGCCTGTCCCTCTCAGCTATGTATTAAAAAACCTGTTTGCTTATTTTGCAAACAGGTCTCCGCCAATAAAAAACTTTACCGTGGCTCCACAATAAACCGGATTGCAGTCCGTTCTTCGCCCTCAATTGAAATTTCAGCAAAAGCAGGTATTGTAATGAGATCCATACCGTTTGGCGCCACAAACCCCCGTGATATGGCAATAGCCTTAATGGCCTGATTGACCGCCCCTGCCCCCACTGCCTGCACTTCTGCGGAATGCTTTTCTCTTAATACGGCAGCCAGAGCACCTGCTACAGATTTAGGACTCGATTGTGCAGATACTTTAAGGATTTCCATTAGTAAACCTCCTCATCAATAACTATTGGGGCTGTATAAACTTTCTTGTATATCAATAGGATATTCGGGAGGTTTCCTAAAAATTCCTCTTTTGTCAGCTAAGGAACTGATGATGTATTAAGCCTGCCGGTATAACGGGAAATTTTTCCATATGCCAAGCGGGGACAACCTTGAAAAAACTCAGCTATTTCAAGGTTCTATTGACACAGCCAGACGAAAAAAGCTCCGTCAGGACGCACAGTGGGAATGAATCAGTAGTTCTCTAAAGCTGACAGAGCATCTGTTTGTTTACCACATGGGAGAGACCTTCATATTCGATTATCAGTTCACCCGCTTTATCCCCTGCCGGATACAGGCTCAGCTTGTTAAAACCATACTGTTCCTGCCAATTTCTAAGATTGGCATTGCCTAAGCCCCGAAGTTTTGAATGATCACGCGGATGATGTAGAATAGCAAGCTGACGGCCGCTCAATTCTTTCCCGACCGCAAACCGTTGAAACATCAGAGAAAAAAGGTGGGCTTCCACCATTTCGCCAAAAGACGGGTGATACGGCCCAGCCAGCACCACCGAAGGCTGATCAAGCTCTTCCGTAGCCTGCAGCCCTGTACGGATGACGGAAATTCCCTGTTGTTCGCAAAGCAGCTTGAGAAAAGCCGCCCGCCGCACCGCCTCATCCAAGGCAAGCGGCACATAGCGCCCGTTCTGATACAAATCAGCCAGCGGCGTGCCGGCAATTACCAGAGTAGGATAAAGCCGCATTATATCGGGCTTCAAACGCAGCAGCCGGGCCGCCACCTGCGGCAACAGCTCCCAGGTTTCACCGGGCAGCCCCAGCATCAGCTGCAGGCCACAGGACAGTCCCGCTTCCCGCAGCAGGCAAACCGCCTGCTCAATATCGTTCACCGTATGCCCTCGCGCCGCGGTCGCCAGGATGCCGTCATCCAGCGACTGAGCTCCTAACTCAACGATACTGACACCATAAGAAATCAACTGCTGCAAAATATCGGAGGAAATGGCATCAGGACGGGTCGAAAGGCGAATAGCATGGATTCGTCCCTCCCGCTGCGCCTGAGCAGCCGGTGTCAGCAGCTCGCGCTGATAGTTTAAAGAAAGAGCGGTAAAGCTGCCGCCATAAAAAGCCACTTCAACCCGGCGCGGCCGGTCAAGCCTGGCCAAATGCAGCTCAATCAAGTCCGCAACGTCTTTGCCGCTTAACCTTGTGGCACTGCTGCCGGTAATTTTCTTTTGATTGCAAAAAACGCACTGGTGAGTACAACCAAAGTGCGGGATAAAAACAGGAATGATAAAGTGCTTCATATAGCCCTCTTAATATTACCCTTCTCAGGTAGAACGCAAGGGCGACCCACTGGCCGCCCCTGTTTATTTTTCATCGATGATATGGAGTTTGATCAAGGCTTGTCTAGCGGCAAACTGCTCCGCTTCCTTTTTGCTTTTCCCAGTTCCCCATCCTAAGGTATTTGAATTGACCACAACGGATACTTCAAATACTTTATCATGATCAGGCCCTCGTTCCGATACAATTTCATAGACAATTTTACTGTCATTATGCTTTTGGATGGATTCCTGCAGCAGAGTCTTGTAATCTTTTATATACTGCCCCTGCTCAACCAATACCAGTTCCTCTTTCAACTGCTGCAGAACAAAGTCCGCCGCCCGCTCAAAGCCGCCATCCAGATATACGGCGCCAATGAGAGACTCAAAGGAATCGGCCAGAATGGAGATACGGTCCCTACCGCCTGAGCTAAGCTCGCCCTTCCCTAGCAGCAAATACTTGCCGATTCCCAGTCTGGCCGCGTGTCGGGCCAGGGTCGGCTCGCAGACAATGACGGCGCGCGCCTTGGTCAGTTCGCCTTCCGTTAGGTTGGGAAAGCGGTTAAAAAGGAATTGGCTGATCACCAGATCAAGAACGGCATCGCCCAGAAATTCCAGCCGTTCATTATGCATAACGCCCATATGCTTATTCTCATTGGCGAATGAAGTATGAACAAGCGCCTGATTCAGCAAAGAAATTTCCTTAAACTCGACACCTAATACCCCGCTCAAGGCGGCCAACGCCTGGAGCCGTGGTTTATCCAGCAACGTTTTCATCGCTTACGCTTGGTACTTTTTCAAAAGGATGGTAGCGTTATGGCCGCCAAAACCAAACGAATTGGACAGCGCCACATTCACTACGCCTTCCCGCGCCTTGTTAGGAACATAATCCAGGTCCAGTTCCGGATCAGGCGTATCGTAATTGATGGTCGGCGGAATCATGCTGTTGGCAATGGTAAGTGCCGTAGCGATGCACTCAATCCCCCCGGCAGCTCCCAGCAAGTGACCGGTCATGGATTTAATGGAGCTTACCGCCAACTTATAAGCATGATCGCCAAACAGGGATTTGATGGCCAGTGTTTCATTTTTGTCATTAAGCGGTGTCGATGTTCCGTGAGCGTTAATATAATCGGCGTCTTCCGGTTTTAAACCGGCATCGGCCAAAGCCATAGCCATACATCTGGCTGCCTGGGCACCTTCCGGAGCCGGTGCAGTAATATGGTAAGCATCCGCATTGTGGCCGTAGCCGGCTACTTCCGCATAAATGCGCGCTCCTCTGGCCAATGCATGCTCCAACGATTCTAAGATAACAATACCGGCGCCTTCACCCATAACAAAACCGTCACGCTCTTTTTCAAAGGGCCGTGAAGCCTTTTCCGGTTCGTCATTGCGGGTAGACATAGCCTTCATCGAGCAGAATCCGGCAACCGCCGCCGGTGAAATAGCCGCTTCCGTACCGCCGGCTACCATCACATCGGCCTCGCCCCGTTCAATAATTCTAAAAGCGTCGCCAATGGCATTGGTGCCGGTGGCACAAGCGGTGACCACACAACTGTTTGGTCCCTGCAAACCAAAGGTAATCGACGTATGGCCTGCTACCATGTTGCCGATCATCATCGGCACAAAAAACGGGCTCACCCGGTTGGGTCCTTTTTCAAACAAAATCTTATATTGTTCATGCAGCGTTTCAATACCGCCAATACCGGTTCCCACCAACGTGCCGATACGGGTACGGTCTTCCTTGTCCAAATCCATGGCCGCATCTTCAAAAGCCATTTTGGTGGCGGCAATCGCAAACTGCGACGCCCGGTCCATCCGCTTGGATTCTTTCTTATCAATATATTTAACCGGATCAAAATCCTTTACTTCGCCGGCGATCTGCGTCGAATATTCGCTTGGATCAAAGCGGGTAATCCGTCCAATGCCACATTTGCCCTCCATCAGAGCTTGCCAAAAATCATCCTTGCCTACACCGATCGGTGAAATAGCCCCTAATCCTGTAATTACAACTCGCCTCTTCAAACTCTTCACCTCACCATATTCTTTTTGTCTATGTTTATCCATTGCTTGCTTCAACTTCTGCCAGAATTCTGCTAAAAATCTCTTTAACAGAAAGTATTTCCTCTATTCGATGAATGTACTCGCCGGTAAACACCAGTCCGGATTCCACATCGCCCTGTTGTGCACGGATAAGAGCTTTGATAATGCAAAAACTTTTCGAACAGTGCTTCAGACAGGCGTCACAAGAATCAGGAGCAGGCACAGTACCTTCAATAATTTTCTTAGCAAAGGGATTGCCTATGGCCTGTCCAGGAAGTCCCACAGGACTTTTGATTAAAACGACATCTTCATGTTTTGCTTTCAAATAAAATTGTTTTAATTCGGGAGCTGCATTGGATTCTACACTTGCAGCAAAACGCGTACCCATTTGCACGCCATCGGCTCCCAGCTTCATAACTTCAACTACATCGTGCCCGTCAATGACACCGCCGGCACCAATGACCGGAATTTGAACGGCTTTTTTTATATCCGGCAGCAGTTCCCGCATCGACTTATCAGTGCCGAGATGCCCGCCGGCTTCCTTACCTTCCACGACTACAGCGGCAGCGCCCATCTTTTCAGCCAGTTTAGCGGCCTTTACAGAAGAAACCATTGCCACGATCGGTGTACCCGATTCTTTTCCATAGCCAAACACATCACGGGAAAAACCCGCTCCGGCAACTACCAGGTCAATACCTTCGTCAATCGCCGTTTTTACAATATCGGCAAACTGTCTCGCCGCAACCATAATATTAATGCCAACAATGCCTTTAGTAAGGGAACGCGCCAGACGAATTTCGCTGCGCAACTCATCAAAACTCATACCTGATGCAGCAATTAAACCGACACCGCCCTGTTCTGCCACAGCAGCAGCCAGCCGGGCTGTAGAGATGCGGATTGCCATGCCACCCTGAATAATCGGTATCTTGGCCACCAAATGGCCAATTTTCAGTTCTGGAAGTTTCAAGTAATTACTCCTCCATTCACGCGTACTACCTTTAAGAAAGTCCCGCGAACTGTCGTTTCACGGGACTCCCTTTGGAACAGGTAATACTTTTAGCCTTGCTTCTCCTGTTCTATGTACCCCACAGCGTCTTTCACTGTTTTGATTTTTTCAGCTATTTCATCAGGAATCTCAATATTGAATTCCTCTTCAAAAGCCATAATCAATTCAACAATGTCCAAAGAGTCAGCACCCAAGTCATCAATAAAAGTAGAGTCAATAGCAACATCAGCTTCATCAACACCTAGTTGTTCAACTACGATTTCTTTTACTTTATCGAAAGTTGTCATGATAAATTCACCTCCTTCCAAGATTATATGTCATAATAACAAAAATTACACATCTGCTACATTACCATGCCGCCGTCGACATGTAAAGTCTGTCCTGTAATATAGGTAGCTGCGTCGGAAACCAGAAAAAGTACTGCCGAAGCAACTTCCTCGGCACTGCCTAAGCGTCCCAACGGTACCCGGCCAGCCAGCTCCTCCTTGATCTGGTCGGATAACACAGCCGTCATATCGGTAGCAATGAAGCCGGGAGCCACCGCATTAACGGTAATACCCCGCGAAGCCAGTTCCTTGGCCATCGACTTGGTAAAGCCGATCACACCGGCCTTAGCTGCTGCGTAGTTGGCCTGACCGGCATTGCCGGTAACACCAACCACCGAGCTCATATTGATGATCTTACCGCTACGCTGTTTCATCATAACACGAGCAATTGTTTTTGTACAATTGAAAATGCCCTTTAGATTGGTATTGATTACGGCATCCCAGTCTTCTTCTTTCATGCGCATCAACAGATTGTCTCTGGTGATTCCGGCATTGTTGACCAGGATATCGATGCGGCCGAATTTCTCGATAGCCTGTTTTACCAGGTCTTCAACCGATTCCAGTTGGGCCACATCGGCCTGTACAACCAATGCTTCCCCGCCCAGGGCTGTGATCTTTTCTTCCACTTCACGGGCCGCCGCCGCATTGCCTGCGTAGTTAATAACTACTTTTGCGCCCGCCTGAGCCAGCGCCAGGGCCACTGCCCGGCCAATCCCCCGGGAAGCCCCGGTGACAACCGCCACTTTATTGTCTAAAAGCATTTTAGCGAACCTCCTTGAAATAATCAAGGGTTTTTTCCAAAGAAACAGCATCCTCAATATTATTGTTATTAACTTCTTTCGCTATCTTTTTGGTAAATCCTGTAAGAACCTTTCCCGGACCGACCTCAACAAACTCATCAGCGCCGAAAGCAACCATCCGGGCCACACAATCCTCCCATTTGACGGGACTTGCCGCCTGTTCGACCAATAAGCTCTTAATCTGGCCACCAGCGGTAACAATTTCACCGTTAACATTGGCCACCAACGGTATTTGTGCGTCCTGAACCGTGATTTTATCTAGCTCAGCAGCCAGCTTTTCCGCCGCCGGCTGCATCAGTGTACTATGAAAGGGAGCGCTTACCGGCAGCATAACAGCCCGTTTGGCACCGCGGCCTTTTAACAGTTCGGCAGCTCTTTCCACCGCCGCAACCTTGCCGGCAATGACAATCTGTCCGGGGCAGTTGAAGTTAACGGCCTGCACCGAGCCGGTTTCAGCCTCTACCTGCTGGCATACCTCCACCACACTGGCACGGTCCAGTCCTAAAATAGCCGCCATAGCGCCTTCCCCTAAGGGTACTGCTTCCTGCATAAATTGGCCGCGCTTACGCACCAGGCGTACGGCGTCAGCAAAAGCAAGCGAACCGGCAGCAACCAGCGCCGAATATTCGCCAAGACTGTGGCCGGCAACGATATCGGCCTGCAGTCCATGTTCCTTAAGAACTTCATAACAAGCAACACTGACCGTCAAAATAGCCGGCTGTGTATTAAAGGTTTTGCGAAGCTCCTCCTCCGGCCCTTGAAAACACATATCGGTAATGGAAAACCCCAACGCCGCATCAGCCGCCTCAAACACCTGTTTCGCCACGGCAAACTTTTCGTAAAGCTCCCGGCCCATCCCTACTGTCTGCGAACCTTGTCCGGGAAATACAAATGCACGTTTACTCATTCTCAAGCCTCCTGTTAGCCTTGCGTAAATTTTTGAACGGCAGCGACAATAGCAGGCACTTCACTGACAATTTCCTCAATGATGGCCGCCACCGGTTTTACTTCACGCACCATACCGGCAATTTGTCCGCTCATGATCGAACCGCGTTCCACATCGCCGTCACGAACTGCTGCTTTCAGCTTGCCTGCGCCCAGGCGCTCCAATTCTTCCACCGATGCGCCGTTTCTTTCCAGTTCCAGGTATTCGCGGGTAAGCTTATTGGCGATAACGCGCACCGGATGGCCTGTCGTCATGCCGGTAAGCACTGTTGAACGCTCCTTAGCGCGAATCACCGCTTCTTTATAGTTATCATGAGCCGTACATTCAACGGAAGCAACAAACCGAGTACCGATTTGTACGCCTTGGGCTCCCAAGGCCAAGGCGGCAACGACACCTCTGGCATCGCCAATGCCGCCGGCGGCAATGACCGGAATACTGACGGCATCAACAATTTGCGGAATCAACGCCATGGTTGATACTTCACCAACATGGCCGCCGCTTTCCATGCCTTCGGCAATCAGCGCATCTACGCCAACCCGTTCCAATCGTTTGGCCAAAGCTACCGAAGCCACCACCGGGATCACCTTGCTGCCGATTTCTTTCAGAGCCGGAATGTATTCACCGGGATTTCCCGCACCGGTGGTAATAACCGGCACGCGTTCTTCAATCACCACCTGCATGACTTCCTTGACAAAAGGAGACATCAGCATGATATTGACACCAAACGGTTTATTTGTCAGCGATTTTGCTTTGACAATTTCGCTGCGCAGCGCATCAGGAGGCATATGTCCCGCTCCAATTACGCCCAGGCCGCCGGCATTAGATACGGCTGCCGCCAGTTCGGCCGTGGCAACCCATGCCATACCGCCCTGTAAAATTGGATATTTAATGTTTAATAATTGACAGATTTTACTGTTAAACAATAGTCTTTTCCTCCTTACACCATTTTATAACACACGCACCCCAGGTTAAGCCTGCGCCGAAACCAACAAGTACAACTATGTCATCCTGTTGTATTCGACAACTTTTCAGTGCTTCCTCCAAAGCCAGCGGAATAGAGGCTGCAGAAGTATTTCCGTATTTATCGACATTGACCATAACCTTTTCCATCGGCAGCTTAAGTCTTTTAGCCGCCGATTGAATGATGCGGATGTTGGCTTGGTGCGGGATCAGGCAATTTACACTGTGATGATCAAGCCCGGCGGCATCCAACGCTTTTACAGCCGCTTCCCCCATAACCTTGATGGCGAATTTAAATACTTCACTGCCGTTCATATACAAATAGTGCTGCCTGTCACTGACCGTCTGCTCCGTAGTCGGCACCCGTGTTCCCCCGGCCGGAATTTTCAAAAACTCCCCGCCCGAACCATCGGAACCAAGGTCAATGCTCAAAATTCCATAGCCCGCTTTTACTTCGCTCAGCACCACAGCGCCGGCGCCGTCACCAAACAGAACGCAGGTATTGCGGTCGGTCCAGTCCACCACCTTGGATAAAGTCTCGGCCCCGATGACCAGGACCTTTTTATATAAGCCCGACTTAATAAACTGACTGCCTGTTGCCACAGCATAGACAAAACCTGTGCAGCCTGCGCCCAGATCAAAGGCGGCGGCATTGACGGCACCAAGCTGGTCCTGTACGATGCAGGCTACAGAAGGAAAAAACATGTCGGGAGTAGCCGTAGCCACAATAATCAAATTAATTTCCTCGGCTGAAACCCCGGCATCGGCCAGCGCTTTTCTGGCGGCCAGTACAGCCAGATCGGAGGTAGCCATATCCGGTTCGGCAATATGCCTTTCCCGGATACCGGTACGTTCGACAATCCATTCGTTAGAGGTGTCAACCATTTGTTCCAAGTCATGATTAGTTATTATTTTATCGGGGACATAGGTACCAATACCGACGATACCTACCGATATGCCTTGCTCACTCATTCGCACTAACACCTTCCTTTACGATGTTTTCACTGATATGCTCCACAACTTTTTGTTCCGAAAATTCGCAGGCAACGCGTATCGCATTTTTGATAGCCTTTGCTTTTGAGCTTCCGTGGCAGATGATAAAGCCGCCATTAACGCCGAGCAGCGGTGCCCCGCCGTATTCATCGTAATCCAGCTTCTTTTTCAGCTTTTTTATGGATGGCAACAGCAGAAAGGCCGCCAGCTTGGCAAGCCAGCCGCTGTTTTTTATCGTATTTTTTATAAGTGTCGTCAGAAAACTGACCAGCCCTTCGCCTGTCTTGAGCACCACATTACCGACAAAGCCGTCACAAACAACAATATCCACCGAACCGTTAAAAGTATCCCGGCCTTCCACGTTGCCGATAAAATGAATGGTTTTTAATTGTTTGAGCAGCGGGAAGGTTGCCAGCACCTGTTCATTGCCCTTACTATCTTCTTCACCGATATTTAAAAGTCCCACCCGCGGCCGGTTCATGCCCAGCACATATTCGGCATAAATGGAACCCATAATGGCACTTTGCACCAGGTTTTTGGGCTTACTGTCCACATTGGCGCCCGAATCAAGCATAATAGTGGTCCCGGTTAAATTGGGGATATGGGTCGCAATCGCCGGCCGCTCAATTCCCTTAATCCGCCCCAGACCGAATAACGCCGCCGCTACAGCCGCTCCGGTGCTGCCGGCGGAGACCACAGCATCACAAATGCCCTCTTTGACCAGCCGGGTAGCCACCACCACGGAGGCATCCTTTTTTTTGCGGACGGACACGCCGGGATGTTCATGCATTTCAATAACTTCCGATGCCTGCTGCACCGAAATCCCCAGTTCTCGCCAATTGCTATATGTATCTAAAACGGGCATTATCTGCTCCTGATCGCCTACCAAAATAATATCACATTGATACTCTTTTGCAGCAGCAACCGCGCCCAGTACAATCTCTTTTGGTGCATAATCGCTACCCATGGCATCAACGGCAATTCTCATCCGAAATCTCCCTTCGTCAGTCCATTCACTTCTCATCCTGTTCTAAAGACACTATAATAAACTTAGCCCGGAATACTTCCTGTTTATCGTTTCTAGTTTTAACCCATACAAAATATTTATTTCCTCTTTTTTTCATAACTTCTGCTTTGGCAATTAATTTTTCGCCAACATGAATGGGCATCTTATATTTTATATTGGCCACTCCGGTTACGGCAACATTGGCGTCAATAACCGCCAGCGCCAGGGAGTTAGCTTGTGAAAAAACATAGTGACCCCGCGCAACCTGGTTTTTTTCAAAAACCATATCGGCGGTAATTTTCATAATGGAGATGCCGGCACGGCCCAATTCCAGATCAATAAGCTCGCCGATAATTTCCTCGCTACCCAGCGTCTTCAGCTTGCTTTGCACGTTTTCGGCCATCTTCTTGGTCCGTTCCCGGACTTCTGGTATGCCGAGTTCCAAACGATCTAAGCGAATTGTTTGTACGCTCACGTTTAACAGTGCCGCCAACTCCTCATCGGTTAGAAAAGGGCTAGCGTCCAGTTTTTCGGTTAGCAGCTGTTGTCTGATTTTTTTTTGGATACGCGCCATACCATCACCTATTTTTATAAGTTAGTACTAAGACTAATTGCTAGTACTTATTATAGACAGTTCATTGTCAAAATGCAAGCAAAAAGAAATAAGCAAGATAAAGTACCTAAATATACTCTATCTTGCTTATATACGCTTTTATTATTCCGCGTTCACAACTGCCTTGCCGTTATAATGACCGCATTCAGGACAAACGCGATGGGGCATTTTCTTTTCATGACACTGCGGGCATTCCACCAATCCGGGAACAGTGAGCTTCCAGTTTGCGCGGCGCTTGTCGCGGCGTGCTTTAGACATTTTACGCTTTGGTACTGCCATTTACTTCTACACCTCCTTAACAATAAAACAAATTCAGACTCATCCGCTGAGCCTTCCCTTTCGAGCTATTCTTTTAAAAGCTGTCGCAATTTAGCCAATCGCGGATCTATATCGTCATGACTACAATGGCATGGCGACACATTTCGATTCACACCGCATTGAGGACATAGACCAAGGCAGCCAGGTTTGCACAGAGCCTTCAAAGGTTCAGCCATTAAAAGGTTTTCTTCCACTAAGCCTGCCAGTTCGATTTCGTCATCTTGATAATAAGCTACATCTGCTGTTTCATCCGCAACTTGGTCAACCGTTTCCTGAAAAACTTCCTGGAACGCGATGTCCAAAGGAGCGTCAAATGCCTCCAGGCAACGGTCGCAACGACTCGCCATCCGGGCATAAATCACTCCCGAAACCTCCAGAGCACGACCGTTGTTAACAACTTCTCCTGTCACTTTCACATCATCGACAAGCTCGAAGCGCAACTGGCTGACATCCATATTGCAGGCGGGAGTAATAAATGTAAACGGTTGTCGGCTGCCAATCTCTTTTTTAACTTGTGCTACATTAATTTTCATTGATTTTCCACCTCAACCTTCATTTATTATAGCGACCCCCATATGGTTTGTCAAGAAATGAATAGCAAAAGAAAAGCGGCAGTATTAACCTGCCGCATATCGGTCAAGCCAGCATTAAATCCGGCATCCGCCTTGATCGCAGATTTCCTTTGTGTCACGGGCAATAACCAGTTCTTCATTGGTAGGAATAACAAACAGTTTGACCGTGGAAGCTTCGGTGCTGATCTCCCGGACCTGCCCCCGGACATTGTTCCGTTCAGCGTCTAGGACGGCTCCCAGATAGCTGAGGTTCTTACAAATCATCGCTCTCATTTCCTTGGAGTTTTCTCCCAGTCCGGCGGTGAACACAATGACATCCACGCCGTTCATGGCCGCCGCATAGGCACCGATATCTTTCAATACCTTGTAGGAGAAGATATCCAAGGCCAGTTGGGCCCGTTCATTGCCTTCCTGAGCCGCCGTTTCTATATCGCGAAAATCGCTGGAAACACCGGAAATCCCCAGGACACCGGACTTTTTATTAATATAATTGTCAATTTCATCGGCACTCATACCGGCTTTTTTCATCAGGTAGGGCAAAATAGCCGGGTCCAGGTCGCCGCTGCGGGTACCCATGACCAGGCCTTCCAGCGGTGTGAAGCCCATGCTGGTATCCACACATTTGCCGCCGTCAATCGCCGCGATGCTGGAGCCATTGCCTAAGTGGCAGGTGATAATCTTGAGGTCTTTAATATCTTTTCCCAGAACCTCGGCTACCCGCTGCGATACAAAGCGGTGAGACGTTCCGTGGAAGCCATAGCGGCGGATGCCGTATTTTTCGTACACTTCATAGGGAAGGCCGTAAATATAGGCTTTAGGAGGCATGGTTTGATGAAAGGCGGTATCAAACACACCTACCTGGGCAATGCCCGGCATTAATTGGGCACAGGCGTTGATGCCCAGAATGTTTGGCGGATTATGGAGCGGCGCCATTTCGGCACACTCTTCCAGCGCCTGCATAACCGCCGGCGTAATACGGACCGAATCGGCGAATTTCTCGGCCCCGTGTACCACGCGATGACCTACGGCAGCAATCTCCTGCATGCTTTTAATCACACCGTATTCGGGATGAGTCAACGCTTCGACAACCATTTTAATCGCCGTGCTGTGATTATCCACCGCACCGGTGATTTTTACCTTGGCTTTATCTCCCGGCTGATGTGTAAGCACCGAGCCCTCAATACCGATACGTTCCACTAAACCCTTGGCCAGCACCGATTCATCGGTCATATCAAAGAGTTGATATTTCAGGGAAGAGCTGCCGCAATTAATGACCAAAATCTTCAATTTCCAATCCTCCTATGTACAAAAATTAAATTATTCAAAACAACCTGCAATTTATAATATTACAATTAAGTTCACACTTCGACACCAAAAGCCGGATACCTGCTTACCGCGAATAATAATCGGCCTGCATTTTACCCGAAATAGGTTATAATATAATAAGGATATTTATGCGTTAGAGGTGAATATTTCTTTGAAAGCAGTAGGTATTATTGCAGAGTATAATCCTTTCCACAGCGGCCATCAGTGGCAGCTAAATACAGCGAAATCCTTGTCAGGCTGTCCGGCAGCCGTCATTGTCATGAGCGGTCAATTTGTCCAGCGCGGTGAACCGGCCCTGTTCGATAAGTGGCTGCGGGCCGAAATGGCCGTGCGTTCAGGGGCCGATCTGGTCATCGAACTGCCGGCTGTATTTGCGTTGCGCAGCGCTCAGTATTTTGCCGCCGGCGGCGTCCGCCTGCTGCAGGCGCTGGGAATTATCAGCCATCTCTCCTTCGGTGTGGAGGATAACAATCTGGCGGCTCTAAAAAAATTGGCGGACCTAGCCGATACGGCTAATACCGGTTCCTTGGTCAGGCAAAAGTTAAAAGCCGGCCTTTCCTACCCGGCGGCACTTGGTCAGGTACTGCTGACACAAAGTCAGGCAGAGCCGGCAACGATTGCCTTCACGCCTAATAATATATTGGCCATCGAATACTTGCGGGCACTCAACCGCTATGCTGCCGCCATCCTTCCCTGCCCGGTCAAACGCCAACATGCCGGGTATCACGAGGTTGACATCAGCGCTCCCTTTGCCAGCGCTACCGCCATCAGAAAATCCGTTCTGGAAAACGGCTGTGTGCCGCCAACTGCGGCGGCCGTCATCCCACCGGCCAGTAAAACAATCATCGAAAAGGCGCTCCACAGCGGCCGCGGTCCGGTTATCGCCGGGGCTTTCGAAACCGCGCTGCTGGCCAGGCTACGCACCATGCCGCTGTCAGCCATCGCCGAACTGCCTGATGTAACGGAAGGACTGCAGCATAGAATTGCCGACACAGCTCTCACCGCCACCGGCTGGGACGAACTACTGTCCGCCATAAAATGCAAACGCTACACCCACACCCGGTTGCAGCGCATCCTGCTGCACGCCTTGCTGGGCACTACTAAGGCGGCCATAGAAGAATTCGATCATGCCGGTCCGCTGTATGCCCGGGTTCTGGCATTCAGCGAACAAGGCAAAGAACTGCTGCGGCAAGCCTCGCAGCAGTCAACTATTCCGCTGATTACCAAAACCACTCATTTTTTAAACAGCCAACAGCGTTATATGGCTCCGCTGACACCGCTGCAGACAATGCTTGCTGTAGATAGTACCGCCAGCGATATCTATAGCCTGGGCTTTGCTAATCCGGCCTTGCGTTATGGTGGCTGGGATTTTCGCCAGTCTCCGGTATATCTGACGACTCGCCCTCCAGCAACCGTCTAATCTCGCCCACCACCAGTTCAGCCGCCGCCTCGCCTAAGGCAACACATTCTTCAATCGACTCAAAAGAACTTGGTGAAATATGTGAAATCTCGGGACGGATCAGCACATCACAGTGAGGCTGGCGGTGCTTGCTCAACTCCCGTTCCATAATATCAATCGACTGAATAATGACATCAAACATATTGGTTATACTGGAAACGGTTGAGGCGTATGCCAAATCCACACCAATCACAATGTCTGCTCCCATCTTTCTGACCACATCAATCGGCGTCGGATTCAGCACCGCACCGTCTACCAGCAGCATGTCATCCCACTGATAGGGTACAAATATGCCTGGGACGGAAATACTGGCCCTGACCGCCTTAGCCAGATCACCCTCGGTAAACACGACTTCCTTGCCGTGATTGATCTCAGTGGCTACCACGGCCAAGGGAGTTTTTAAATCGGCGAAACTCTTTTGTTGGGTTAGGAGCCGCATTACCTGCAGCACCTTTTCACCGGAAACAATCCCCATTTTCGGTATGATAAAATCCAGCCAATAATTTCTTTTCAAATGGCGGGCCAGCTTTAATATGGTATCGGGTTGCTGGCCGGCGCAGTATAAAGCGCCAATCATGCTGCCGATGCTGCAGCCGGCAATATAATCAACCGGAATGTTTTCCCGTTCCAGTACGCGAAGCACTCCCACATGGGCCAACCCGCGCAGTCCTCCGGACCCCAATGCCAAGCCAACTTTCGGACGCATACCTGACCTCCCCAGCGATTTTCTTGTGATATTCCTCCCGCCGCCACAATATATATTACAGAAATGTCTGGAAAGCGCTGCCTGTCTCACGGCGTTACCCTGTCAGCGGTTCCGGCAGTAGAGGAGGAGATTGTGATTTATGAATTTTCGGAGCAGCAAACGTTACCTTTCCCGTCTCTCTGCTTATTCTATGGCCTTTGGTGTTGTTTTTATAACTCTATGCATGGTCCAATACCCCAAAGATGCGTTTGACTCGGCCATCATGGGGTTAAATTTATGGTGGAGCGTCGTATTTCCCGCCTTGCTGCCTTTTTTCATTTTGTCGGAAATTTTGATGGGGCTGGGTGTTGTCCATTTTATCGGAGTACTGCTGGAGCCACTCATGCGGCCACTGTTCAACGTCCCCGGCGTCGGGGCGTTTGCCCTTTCCATGGGCCTCGCTTCCGGCTATCCAATGGACGCCGTTATCACCTGCAAATTCCGCAAAAGCCAGCTTTGCAGCGCAGTCGAGGCCGAACGGCTCTTATCCTTTACTAATACGGCAGACCCCTTATTCATGTTCGGTGCTGTGGCGGTCGGCATGTTCGGCATGCCCGAGTTGGGTGTCATCCTGGCTTTGGCCCATTATCTCGCCAGTTTTCTGGTTGGTATTATTTTCCGTTTTCACGGTACAGACCGTGATGTTCCCCCAAAACCATCGCAACAGGAGTCTTCCGGCAATTTGGTCAGCCGAGCCTTCCGGGCTCTCTACCAGGCAAAGCAGGAAGATGGCCGCCCTATCGGCCTGCTGCTTGGTGATTCCGTAAAAAGCTCCATGAATACAGCTTTGCTGATTGGCGGCTTTATTATACTATTTTCCGTCTTTCTCCGTATGTTATCCATTATCGGAGCTACCGACACGCTGGCAGCCATTTTCTCAGGAGTACTCCAATGGTTGGGTTTAAGCGGCAATCTGGCCGAATCACTGGTCAGCGGACTATTTGAAATTGACCTGGGGACGCTGGCCGCCAGCCAAGCCGATGCTCCACTCTGGCAAAAAACCGTTATGACCAGCGCAATTATCGCCTGGAGCGGCTTATCGGTACATGGTCAGGTTGCCAGTATTGTTATTGAATCAGGCATCCGCATGGCTCCCTATATGGTCGCCCGTTTTCTGCATGCCCTATTGGCCGGACTCTTGACCTTGCTATTCTTTGATCATATGGATACCGTTAGTCGTCTGTTCGTAACTCCCGTACTGTTCGATCAGACCGGCAACCTTTCCGCAGCGTACTGGCTTACCCGATTGGAACAGGTTTCCTATCAGCTCCTGCTTCTCTTAGCAATCCTTGTCTCACTGTCCATCACCCTGCATATTCTCCGCGGCGTCTACACGTACGCCATAAAAAAATAAGGAGCTTTAGGCTCCTTATCCCGCTTTAGACTGATCATTTTTTGATTGCTGTAATTCATGATGCCCCTGATGGATAACTTCCAGGGCTCTGGTTAAATTATCTTCCAAATGCTTAAACACATTCTCGGCATAGCCAATGGCATCCACCTGTAGTTCCCGCGCACTCTTACGCGATTGCAGGACGATTTCGTTGGCCTGTTCCTGCGCCTGCTTAGTGATGGCATTTTCGTCCGTCAATTTGGCAATATAGTTCTTCGCCTGCTCGACAATCTGCTGGGCCTCGCGCTGGGCATCCTCAATAATCCGCTGCCGATCCTTCACGATTCGGCTGGCTTCCATAATCTCTCCCGGTATGATCTCCCGCAGATCATCCAGTAAACGGGCCAGCTCATCTTCCTCTACAACCCGCTTATTGGTAAACGGCACCCGGGCAGCTTCTAAAAGCAAATTTTCCAGTTCGTCCAATATTTGCTCAATACTCATCGATCCATCTCCCGCCTAGATTATAATCTCAGATTTGGGCGCTTCGCCGCATAATTTCCCGTTCCACACAACTTGGCACAAGGCCGGTAATGACACCGCCAAACTTGGCCAACTCTTTGATTCCGCTGGAGCTTACAAAAGAATACTCACTGCTGGTCATCATAAACACCGTCTCAATGACCGGGTCAATCTTTTTAATGAGCAGTGCCCTCTGAAACTCATACTCAAAATCGCTCAGCGCCCGTAATCCCCGGACAATGACGTGGGCGTTCTTCTCGCGGACATACACATTTAAAAGACCAGAAAATGAATCAATCCGGATATTGGGAATATGTCCGGTGGCCTCCGCCAGCAGCGCAACCCGTTCCTCCATGGTAAACAGCGGCTTTTTATTCGGGTTATGAAAAACCGCCACAATCAGTTCGTCAAACATCCGGCTAGCTCTTTCAAAAATATCAAGATGTCCGTTAGTGATCGGATCAAAGCTGCCCGGACATATGGCTATCTGTTTCATGTATTCCTCCTGGTTCATTAACTGACTGCTGTATCTCCTGATTGGTAAAAAAACTGACCATCGTCTCCCCATATTTTTCATTGCGAATCTTGCGCAGGCAGCTCCATTTTGCGTCAAGTGCCTCATGACAAGAATGCTCTATGACAATAATCCCGTCAGGCGCCAGAATGCCGGCCGCATCCAGTTTATCTATCGTTGCAACCGCCAAACCCTTATTGTATGGCGGATCGCTAAAAATCATATCAAAAATCTGCCGGTTATGTATCGCAGCCTCAATCGCCTTGTATACATCTTTCCGGTAAATCACTGTTCTGTCCTGCAGTTTGGTGTGGCAGGCGTTATCCCGGATAACGGCAACACTGGAGCTGCCGTTATCGACAAAAACGGCGGACTTGGCTCCCCGGCTGAGAGCTTCCAATCCCAGATTGCCCGTACCGGCAAATAAATCCAACACCCGCGCTTCCCGCACCCGCGTCCCGAGAATGTTAAAAACCGATTCCTTCACCCGGTCAGCGGTGGGACGTGTCTCCATGCCCCGGGGCGCTTTCAGTCTGGCTCCCCTGGCGCTTCCTGTAATAATTCGCATATATCTACCTCTACCGTTACATTCTAACATATTTTTCTTGATAATGCTCGAAATTTATACTTCAAATTATGGCATAAAAGCAGTGAAAATGCAAAACCGGTGGGAACGAAGAAACGTTTCTTCATTCCCACCGGTTTGCATAAACTATTTTAAAGTAATTTGCAGTACCGGACCGGAATCCCCCGGGTTCGATCTGACCAATTGACTTACCTTTTCCTCACCGTTGGTAATCACCAGCGGTGTAGTCAGCTTTTTGCCCTTGGCCGCAAGCAGTTGCCGGTCAAATTCCAACAGGAGTTCGCCCCGCTTCACTGCCTGCCCTTCCCGGACATGGCAGGTAAATCCCTCGCCCTCCAGCTCCACCGTATCCATTCCTACGTGCAGCAAAACCTCCAGACCGCCCTGCGCCCGGATAGCAATGGCATGCTTCGTCTTTGCCACCAATATAATCTGCCCGTCGCAGGGGGCTACTAGTTGATTATTGGTCGGTTCGACGGCAATACCGTCACCCATGATTTTCTGTGAAAACACCTGGTCATCCACCGCCTCAATGCCAATGACTTTACCCTGCAGCGGCGCATACAGACTGATTTCCTGTTTCTTTTTACCAAAAAAGTTAAACATGTTTTTTCCCACCCGGCCCTCATATTTTTAGCGAACCGCCCATTTACCGGCATTTTGCAAAACCTCTAGCTGTCAATTACGACGCAATAATCTTGCTGCATTCATGAATTTTGTTAAAGAAAAGAATTTTTTCCTTTTGTTGAAAAGTCAATCTATCCTTTAAATACTGGGCCGCCCCCTCCTCAATAATAACGATAACGTCCTGGTGCAATTGCAGAATGGAAGCGGGAATTTCCGGCGTAATGCCTTCGCAGACAGCGCGATAAACAGCCTCCGCTTTATTGCTGCCATTGGCCAACAGCACTACCTTTTTCGCCTGCATAATGGTCTTTATTCCCATGCTGATGGCCCGGGTCGGTACTTCGCTTATATCGGCAAAAAAGCGGGCGTTAGCTTCTATGGTATCTTGTTTCAGCTTCACTTCATGGGTATAGGCTTCAAATTTTTCATCGGGCTCATTAAAGCCAATATGCCCATTCTGACCGATGCCCAGCACCTGTAAGTCAATGCCGCCACATTCTTGAATAGCCTTCTCATAGGCCAGACATTCGGCGTCGACACTGGCAGCCATGCCATCAGGAAGATGAATTTTCTTTTGGTCCAGGTTCACGTGCCGGAAGAAATTGTCGTACATGTAATAATGATAACTTTTTTTGTCTGCTTCCGGCAATCCTACATATTCATCCAGATTAAAGGTAGTCACTTCGGAAAAATCCAGCCCATACTCTTTGTAAATTCTGATCAGATGATGATACATAAATAGCGGGGTGCTGCCGGTGGCAAGCCCCAACACGCTGTTCGGCTTCACATAGATTTGGCCGGCCACAATCTGTGCCGCCTGCACACTCAATTCCTCATAATCCTTCACAATAAACACACGCATACTCATTACCTCCGATACACCAGATTTCCTCGAACAACCGTGCCAAAAACGTCGAACTCCTGATTAAACAAAGTAAAATCGGCATCTTTTCCGATAGCAATACTTCCTTTCTGCCGGAACGCGCCAATCTTTTTGGCGGGATTCGAGGTGACAAGCGCAACGGCTTCCGTGATGCTCAAGTTTGTATTTCTCATAAAATTGTAGACCGCCCTATTCAAAGTCAAGGTGCTGCCGGCAATCACGCCGCTGGCCAGCCTGGCTTCTCCTTGTTTGACAATGACATTTTGCCCGCCCAGATCGTATTCTCCCTCGCCTAGCAGGCAAGCCCGCATAGCGTCGGTAATCAGCAGTACAGCATGATTGCCTTTCACTGCAAGCACCAGCCGCTGCACAGCCGGATGTACGTGAATGTTGTCGGCAATAAGCTCACAGGTCATTTCTTTATGTTCAAAGGCCGCCCCCAAAATGCCGGGTTGGCGATGATTTAGCAAAGGCATGGCATTACAGATATGGGTAACATGGGATGCACCGGCCGCAATGGCAGCGGTTGTCTCCTCATAGGTAGCCGCACTGTGTCCGACGGAAACGACGATGTCGCGCCGGACGCACTGTCTGATAAATTTCTCGCTGCCGGCCAGTTCCGGCGCCATAGTGACAATTTTAATGATATCCTCAAACGGCTCAATCAAAGAAAAATCGGGCTGCAGAATATATTCTTCGGCTTGCGCTCCCTTGTAGGCTCTATTAATAAACGGACCTTCCAAATGACAGCCCAGCACTTGAGCGCCGTCAGCCAAGCCGTCTTTCATAAACTGCCTAATGCGGCCCAGCGTCTGAGTAATCCGGTCCAGACTCATCGTCATGGTAGTCGGCAAAAAAGCTGTTACGCCGGTTTGCACAATATGCCGGCTGATATGGCCGATACTATCTTCCTGTTCATCCATCGTATCGACACCGGCGCAACCATGGACATGGGTGTCAATAAATCCGGCCGATACGTACTGGCCCGCTCCGTCTAAGAGTTCCAGGTCGTTATGTCCGGCAATGTCCTGCTCCGGCACGATATCGACGATCTTATCGGTAAACAAAATAGCATAACCGGTAAGTATGCTATTTTCCAAGACAATGTTGGCATTAACAATTGCTTTCATCATATTCTCTCACTGCCTTCTTCACAAAGCCGTTATGCGCTTTTAACAAATCACGTGCCTTCGGTGCCGCCACATCCAAGAGAAGCATGACAATCGCGGCCTTTGTATCACCCTCAGCCGCTTCTAAAGTGGCCATGACAGCTTCCCGTGTTTTGCCTGTAGCGATCTGCACAATATCAATGACTCGCTTCTTCAGTTTCTGATTGATCGGTCTTACATCAACCATTAGATTGCCATACGTCTTTCCCAGCTTAATCATGGCACAGGAGGATAGCATATTAAGCACCATCTTTTGCGCCGTACCTGCCTTCAAGCGCGTTGACCCCATAATGACCTCAGGACCCACATCAACCGTAATACACAAGTCGGACACCGACTCCAACAGCCCCCCGGGATTACAGCACACACCGATGGTCGGCGCCCCCAGTTTCTTGGCATATTCCACCGCTGCCAACACGTAAGGAGTATTGCCGCTGGCACTCAAGGCAACCAGAATATCGTTACGCGAAAATTCCCGTTCTTCCAGATCATACCGCGCCAGTTCCCCATCGTCTTCCGTATCCTCCCGCCAGCCGGCCAGCGCTTCGGCGCCACCGGAAATCACGCCGATCACTACTCCATCGTTCACCCCGAAAGTCGGCGGACATTCGGTAGCATCCAGCACCCCGATCTTGCCACCACTGCCTGAGCCGATATAGAACAACCGGCCTTGGGCGGCAAGACAGACGGTAATCCTGTCAATAGCCTTTGCGATAGCATTCAGGGATTTTTCCACCGCCCACGCCACCACTTTATCTTCCTGGTTAAAAAGAGCGGCCATATCCCACGTGGCCAGTTCATCAATATGCACTGTCTTCTCGTTGATTTGACTCATATATCCTCCTGCTCCATGCATATATTGCGAGAGAATGCGGTTTGCCGTCACCGTTTTTAAAGACAGATCTACAAACCGCATTCGTTAATCCCGCTTCTTACTGTTTATCTAATCAACTTTTTCAATTCTTCCGCAATCAGTTCGGCCTGCGTGCCCACAACCACCTGCACACTGTCGCCTTTTCTGATAACACCACGGACACCCAAAGCCTTTAATTTATCCTCATTGATAATACCTGCATCTTTCATATTCATCCGCAGACGGGTAATGCAGGAATCCAGTGTAGCCACATTTTCCTTGCCACCAAGGATTTCCAACATCTTAACGGAGAAGTCGCTGATATTGATATTAGCAGTTGCCGAATTATCCAGTTCATCCTCATACCGTCCAGGAGTCGGCAGGTCATAACGGCGAATAGCCCAGACGAAGGTCACATAATAAATAGCGGCAAAAGCCAGCCCCAGTGGAATAATCATGCCGGCATTGGTGGCCAGTTTCCAACTCAGCAAGTAGTCGATCAGCCCGGCCGAAAAACCGAAACCGTGAAGAATCCCGAAAGAATAGGATACCGCCAAAGCCAGACCGGTTAACACCGCATGGAAGAAATACAGCGCCGGAGCCAAGAACATAAACATAAACTCAATCGGTTCGGTAATGCCTGTCAGGAAGGATGTAAAGGCTACGGAAAATAGCATACCGCCTACTTTAGCCCGGTTTTCCGGTTTAGCCGTCGTATACATGGCAAAGGCTACCGCTGGTAAAGCAAACATGAAGATGATATAAAAACCTGCCATGAAATTGCCCGCTGTGGGGTCACCGGCAAAGAACCGGTTCAAATCCCCAGTAACCACTTTTCCTGTGCTATCAGTATAATTGCCAAAAACAAACCAGATAAAGCTATTGAGAATATGATGACATCCAACGGGGATCAGTAAACGGTTGAAGAAGCCAAAAATGAATACCCCAAGAGCACCGGCACCGATAATCCATTCGCCAATTGCATGGATGGCCGCCTGAATGGGCGCCCAGATCACGCCAAACAATCCGGCCAGCACAACGGCGGCCGCTGCGGTGGCAATCGGCACAAACCGCCGTCCACCAAAGAAACCTAAATAATCGGGAAGTTTAATATTATAATATCGATTGTAGATCAGACCGGCAACCAAACCAGTGATAATCCCTGCCAGTACCTTCATATCCAGGTCGGGATTAATCGCCTTCAACCCTTCGGTCAGTACAAAATACCCGACAGCACCGGCCAGACCGGCTGCTCCGCCGTTGTCATGGGAATACCCAACGGCAATACCAATGGCAAATAGTAATGCCAAATGGTCAAAGATGGCACCGCCGGCCTGCATGATGAACGGAATGTTCAAAACATCCGGCGCTCCAAACCGCAGCAATAGGGCCGCAGCCGGTAATACTGCCACTGGCAGCATCAAGGCTTTACCTATCTTCTGCACACTTCCAAACCAATTACTCATCTCTTAACCCCCTTTATTTTTTGCACGTCCCCCGACGTGCCGGCTAACGCTGCAAGGTGACCTCAAACTTGTACCGGTCACTCCGGTAAATGGCTTTAGTCATTTCCATCGGAATAGTGCCCTTGATATAGGTTCTCCGAGAAAAGAGCAACGCCAGTTTATTTTTCTTCACATCCAGCATGTTGCTCTCATAATCGTTCATCAACACCGGTTCGATGGTCTGGTAAGCATGTTCAATCTGCAGACCGAACTCACCGGCCAGCAAACTATACAGGGAATGATCCTGGAGCATGTCGGCCGTTAACGTTTCACACAGGTACACCGGAATATAGGCCGTTTCCAGTGCATACGGTTCTTCCTCCACATAACGCAGCCGGGTGATTTCAAAAACCGGCTGGTGCTCTTCCAGTTTCAGAGTTTCCTGGATTTTTTTCGTCGCCGCCTTCTTTTCAAAAGAGATAAGTGTGGTGCGTACACTTAGTCCCCGCCGTTCCATATCTTCGGTAAAGCCAAACAAGCCGGACAGCGTATACTTTCCTTTATGGGTCGCCACGAAAGTTCCTTTCCCTTGTTCCCTGTATAAAACGCCCTGATTGACCAGGCTGATAATCGCCTTGTTCACCGTCATGCGGCTAACCCCATGATATTCACACAATTCCCGCTCAGGCGGTATGGGATCATCGGGCTGCAATTCCTCATTCTCAATTAATTCAACCAGAATATTTTTCAACTGGTAATACAGCGGGACAGGCGAATTTTTATCTACTTTCTTCATAGCAACCTCCGTTTGGCCTATAATCCGATATCCGCAATTTGATATATTGATATGTTGTATATACCAATAATAGCACTGTTTTTTCTTTTCTTCAATACTTTTTTTACAATTATAAAAATGAAAAAACAGCCGAAAACTCGGCTGTTTTATGCGACACGACGGGCGCCCAAATATCTGGCTTGATAATACTGACTATATAAAGAGGTGCTGACCACCTGTCCCGCCCCGGAACTAGCATGAACAAACTGTCCGTTGCCGATGTAAATCCCCACATGAGAAGCTCCGGCCTCATAGGTGGAAAAAAACACTAGATCTCCTGGTTGTAAATCCGCCCGGTTCACCCACATACCCACATTGTACTGCTCATCTGCCATCCTTGGCAGAGAAACTCCGTTCTGAGCGAATACATAGGAAACAAAACCTGAACAATCAAACCCCGACGGTGAACGGCCGGCCCAGACATAAGGCACACCGTAAAAATTCTGGGCATACCCGGCAATCCGTTGTCCTAAGCGCCGGTCTACCTGTCCGCGGCTGGTATCACTCACCCGGTAATCCCGTAAAGCCTGCCAGGTTTGTGTCCCGACTATGCCATCGGCAGTCAGGCCGCAATCCAATTGGAAGTTAATCACCGCACTGCGGGTACCGGAACCGAAGGCTCCATCCGCTTCCCCCTGATAGTAACCGATTTCTTTTAGTTTTGTTTGAAGCATAAAAACCTCATTACCCGATGCTCCCTGCTTAAGCGCAACCTGCGCCAGTGCCGCCGGCATCATGGCCAAAACCATTAAACAAAAAAAACAGCAACAAAGAATGATTTTTCCGCTCTTTTTCATAAAACCCCCCTTTGTATTTTCTTAATAGTGAAACTATTCTTTATTTTTTTCCAAAATCCTTCCATTTTTTAAGTCGCCATAAAAATATTCTTTTCACTAATACTTATGTTGACAATATCGCCTTTCATGTGTATAATATGTAAATGTGAGCAGCGGGGCGTAGCGCAGTTTGGTAGCGCGCTTGGTTCGGGACTAAGAGGCCGCAGGTTCGAATCCTGTCGCCCCGACCACTTATTATTCAACTAATCCCGATAGTTGGGCCAACTAAAATTCCATAATGAAATGCTTATTTTTATTGTTCTTGTGGATAACCAGAAGTAAGCATAATGCTGTATCAAATAGAATTCTTGCCATAATGGTTGGAATTTTTTTATTTTAGTCAAAGTCCCCAGACTCCGTCTAAATTTAATATGCAATATAAATATCCCCGCCCGGTCTAAACCGGAGCGGGGACTTATCTTGCCGTTTTATGGGTTTTTCTTAAGAATTTATTTGATATTGCAAGGGTTATATACTATTTTATACCCACCTTATGCCGTTGGTACGATATTTTCCCTTGTGCAATTTCCTCCAGAGCAATTGTAACTATTTTTGAAGACTTAGGATTGACCAAGCAGGTTTTACCCTCTCTCAATTCTCTTGCCCGCTTGGCGGCGAGTACAGCCAGAGTATACTTACAATCCACTTTTTCCAACAAATCTTCTAATGCCGGATAATCCATTGTTATTCCCTCTTTTCATTATCCCTCTACGATCAATTCTCCCCCCTCATTTAGAAATTAGCTAATTTATATATTATATCATATATATTTCTTCCTTGGTTGATATTTTATAATTCAAATCTTAATTAAAACAAACATCCGCCAACCAAAAGTAGTGGGGGAAAATGCCAAAGCTTTTCCGACGACAAAAAGCCCTATCCGCTTATCAACAGCAGATAGGGCTTTTGCTAACGTCTTTGCTCTACTCTTTTTTCTGAGCGGCCGGTGCAACATGGGAAAACATGCGGATCACCCATAAAAGCACAATGGCTCCTACTGTACTGGATATGATGGACCCAATGGTGCCATAAGTGCTGATTCCCAAAAGATTAAATAAAAAGCCGCCAATAAAAGAACCAATCACACCGGTCACCAGGTCACCCCAGATACCGAAACCGCCGCCTTTGGCGATCATACCGGCCAGCCAACCGGATACCAGACCGATTACTAAAAACCAAATCATCGCTTTATCACCTCCTGATCCTAGTGTTGCACCAACCTTGAAATAAGAATTTGCTGACGGTCATAATTTTGCCACGCCATTATCTTTCTGTTTCAAAGTTGTTACAGTACTAGTATGGCTAATAAAGCAATATTTCATAAGTAAAAAGCGAAAATTTTTCCAACAAGCCTCCTCCCATTCAGGTAGTTCGACCGGTTATCCGGCTTAGATCCGTATGCTTATGCTGTATTCCTCCCCCCGTTTCACCGCATGGTCTAGTATATTTTTAAAACTCTTCTCCTCCTTCTTCTTTGATGTACAGACAAAAGCCGGTTTGGGCTGTTGCCTGATTTCTGCTTTGTAAATGCAAGGCACCGGTGCGATCATCGAAAACCTTCTTTCCATTTTTTTACATATATT
This sequence comes from Propionispora vibrioides, assembly GCF_900110485.1. NCBI lineage: Bacteria > Bacillati > Bacillota > Negativicutes > Selenomonadales > Sporomusaceae > Propionispora > Propionispora vibrioides. The sequence continues at coordinate 54,323 of NZ_FODY01000003.1, forward strand.
CGATAAATGGAAATAAATTCCTCTTCGCAAATTCCTTGCTTTTCAGACAGAAACAGCACTCTTTTTACAGCATATTCATAAACTACCATGCCTAAAATAAAAGCCCCTCCCTTTCGGGAGGGGCCTGACCATGTCAGATAGCCCTTTAGCCTTCTTCTGCCACTTTGTCTTTCTTACTGGAGCTGATCACCTGTTCGGCAATGCGCTGTGGCAGTTCTTCGTAATGGGAGAACTTCATGGCAAAACTGCCTCGTCCTTGTGTCAGCGACCGCAGGTCCAGCGCGTAACGAAAGACTTCGGCCAGCGGAACCTGGGCCCGGACGACACCGAGACCTTTGCCGATGTTTTCCATTCCCAATATCCGGCCGCGCTTGCTGTTAATATCACCAATAATATCACCCATATCGGTTTCCGGTATTTCCACTTCCAGATTGTAGACCGGTTCCAATAGTACCGGTTTAGCCTGAAGCACTCCTTTGCGCAAGGCCAGGCTGCTGGCAATCTTAAAGGCCATTTCCGAGGAATCCACCGTATGATAGGAACCGTCGGTCAGGGTCACTTTTACGTCCACAATGGGATAGCCGGCCAGAACACCACCCTGCAAGGCTTCCTTGACGCCCTTTTCCACCGCCGGTATATATTGGCGCGGCACAGCACCGCCAAAGATAGAATCGTGAAATTCAAAACCGGTTCCCGGTGCCAGCGGCTCAATCTGGAGCCAGACATGTCCGTATTGTCCATGCCCACCACTCTGTTTTTTATGCTTTCCTTCGATTTTTACCGAATTCCGGATGGTTTCCCGGTAAGGAATTTTCGGCGACTGCAGGACTACATCCACACCGAATTTCCGCTTCAGCCGTTCCACCATAATATCAATATGCAGCTCACCAATTCCGCTGACCACCAGTTGCACCGGATCGGTAGCCTTCTTCACGCTGAGCGTTGGGTCTTCATCCAACAGGCGGGCCAGCGCACCGCCGATTTTATCCTCATCGTTACGGTTTTTAGCCTCTAAGCGCATGGAGAACATCGGCTGAGGATACTCAATCGGCAGGAAGACTACCGGATTATCCTTATCGCACAGGGTATCACCGGTCGCCGTGTCCTGCAGCTTGGCAACCACCCCAATATCGCCCGCGCCAATAGCCCCCACCGCATCCTGGTGTTTGCCGCGAAGTGTAAAGACATTACCAATGCGCTCGATTTTTCCTTTCGAAGCATTGTATACAGCGCTGTCCGGTTTGAGAGCGCCGGAAAAAACCCGGATATAGGTCAAACGGCCAACAAACGGATCCGCCGTCGTCTTGAACACAATAGCTGAAAAGGGGTCCTGACTGTTTCGCGTCACAGCTTCTCTGGTGACAGGATGATATCCCTCGGCCACTGCGGTTGCCGCCGCCGGCAGATAGTCCACGATTGCGTCAAGCAACGGCTGGACAGCGACATTCTTATAAGCTGAACCGCATAAAACAGGGAAAATTTCCGCCCGGGCTATACCCAGCAGCAGTCCCTTTCTGATTTCTTCCGCACTTAGTTCTTCCCCCTCCAGATACCTCTCCAGCAGTTCATCGTCAGCTTCCGCCGCACACTCAATAAGCTGTTGCCGGGCCTGCAGAGCCTGTTCCATAACTTCTTCCGGCACAACGTCTTCCCGCACCTGCGTTCCCGCCGGATTAGCCGAAAAAAAAGCTTTCATTGTCAGCAAGTCAACAATGCCGCGGAAGGTTTCCTGTGAGCCTATCGGAATCTGCACAGGTACCGCCCGACTGCCAAAGGAAGCGCGAATTTGCTCCAAAACAGCAAAGAAATCGGCATTCTCTCGGTCCATCTTGTTAACAAACAGCAAGGAAGGCTTATTCAAATCCTGGGCATACTGCCAAACCTTTTCGGTCTCCACTTCCACGCCCGATACGGCGCATACCACCATCAGAACACTGTCGACAGCCCGCAAAGAACCTTTAACCTCCGATACAAAATCGGCATAGCCGGGCGTATCGACAAAATTGAGTTTGTGTTCTTTCCACTCACAGGGCGCCAACGCCGCACTGATCGTCACCTTGCGTTTCATTTCCTCCGGCTCAAAGTCTGTCGTAGTCGTACCGTCGTCTACCCTTCCCAGCCGGGTTACTGCGCCGCTGTCAAACAGAAAGGCCTCTACCAGAGATGTTTTGCCGGCACCGCCATGAGCCACAACTCCTACATTTCGTATTCTGTCGCCTTTATAATCCCTCATACTGAACCCCCTCCTCAAGATATTGGCAGTTCGCACCAAAGACATGCACAAAGACACACACAAACAAGCAATATTTTTCCATTTCTCCTTGTCGTTTAAATTTTCCTTCTTTTCAGTCTATTCATTGAAAATAAATTAAATAACCGCCCCAACCCGGAGCGGTTATAAAGAAAAGAGCACTTATTTACGTAGTTTTGTAAAACAGCCGCATAATTTTGCGCAATGGTGCCGGAACTGTCATGATATATACCTTCAGCAGTTTCATCACACTCGCCTCCTAACCGGTTGCATGGTTCACATGTAGTACATTGTATGTTGCGAACATACATTTTGTGACAACCAAGCCGTCAACGATTTAGGCAAGCAGCTCCGCTTCCGCCCTGGCAAGAACAAAGCATAAGTCCGACAAGCGGTTCAAGACAATGGCTAACGACGCATTCACCGGCTCTTCCTTGGCTAGACGCAGCACATTTCGTTCGGCCCGGCGGGTGGTCGTGCGGGCCAGGTCCAACGCGGCAGCACCCGCTGTGTCGCCGGGAATGATGAAATGAGTGAGCGGCGGCAACAGCCCGTCAAACCGGTCAATGATTTCTTCCAAATGAATGATCTTTTCCGCTGTAATATAAGCAGCCTCCCCAGTACTTGCCAGATCGGCCATGACCAGCATCAGCAACTTTTGCAGTTCATGAATGGTTTCGCATACCTGCCGGTTCCGGCAAGTGGCCCTGGCAAGCCCTAAGGCTGAAGTGATTTCATCCACCGAACCGTAAGCCTCGACCCGCAGGCTATCTTTGTCGACCCGTTCTCCGGTCAAAAGGCCTGTCTTACCCTGGTCGCCAGTTTTCGTATATACCTTCATGGCAACTTCACCTCTAAAAAATTTCATCCTTCGTGAAAAAGATATTCATTTCCCGTTCGGCACTGGCCGGGCTGTCCGAGCCATGAATGACATTTTTGGACATTTCGGTTGCGTAATCGCCCCGAATGGTTCCCGGTGCCGAATCTAAAGGATTAGTGGCTCCCATCATGGAACGGACCATCTTTACAGCGTTTTCACCCCGAATGACCATCGCTACGACCGGGCTGGAGGTGATAAAATCAACCAGTTCACCGAAGAAAGGCTTTTCCCGGTGTTCATCATAATGCTTTTTTGCCTGTTCCCGGGAAACTTTCATCAATTTCATGGCGGCAACGGTAAGCCCCCGCCGTTCAAAGCGGGCGATAATTTCACCACTGATGGAGCGCTTTACCGCATCAGGTTTTAATAAGACCAATGTATTTTCTAGCATTCAGTGAGTCCCTCCTACAAATTTGACTACAAATAATTGGCAGGGCGTGTTTAAAGACTATCCGAAACGGCTCCTGACGGTGCTTTTTACGCCATGCTTCGTTAGATTTTTTTGAAATAGGAGCCCCTATTTCTACAAAAATTTACCTTGCCTGGCGCAAAGATCACTCGCCATGAACCATTCCGTTAGCCTCCAAATACACCCTAGCTTCTTGCGTATAATTAAGTGCAGACTGGTGAATGGCGGCAATCTCTTCTTCCGTCAGAGTACGCACCACCCGGCCAGGTGAACCCATTACCAAAGAGTTAGGTGGAATTTTCTTATGCTCGGTGACCAAAGCACCGGCTCCGATGATACAGTTTTCGCCAATTTCACAGTAACTTAACAGGATAGCGCCCATGCCGATCAAACAATTGTCACCGACCGTACAGCCATGAATGACCGCATTATGCCCGACCGTCACAAAATCACCGATCACGGCAGGAAAGTCGTGCATGACATGAACGGTAGAGTTATCCTGAATGTTGGTATAGCGGCCAACTTTGATGGGATGAATATCACCGCGGAGAACAGTATTATACCAGATATTCGCATATTCGCCAAGAGTTACATCACCAATTATATAGGCTCCCGGTGCAACAAACACATTATCAGGCACCTGTGGCGCCCGGCCTTGATAGGCGATTAACGCTTTCTGCCTCAATTCACATCACCATTTCCTTATACTGTGTTTCATCCAGCCGTTTTAGCACAGCCACCAGCAGGCGCACTGCCGCTTCATAATCTCCGCTGTGAATCACACTGTTATGGCTGTGAAGGTAGCGGGTGGGTATGCTCAACACGAGACTGGGAACACCCTGACCATGGATATGAATCCGTCCGGCATCGGTCCCGCCGCCCTCAGTGAATTCAAGCTGGTAGGGAATCTGATTTTGTTCGGCCGTTTCAATGACAAAGTCTCGCAGCTTGGTATGAGGAATCATACTGGCGTCATAAATACTTATGGCTACTCCCTTGCCCAGCTTGCTGGAGGCCTGATCACTGGTTACGCCCGGCGTATCGCCCGCCACACAGGTGTCAATTGCCAAAGCAAGATCGGGATCAATGACACCGGAACTAGTCTTGGCACCCCGCAGTCCCACTTCCTCCTGCACCGTGCCGACACCGTACACCGTATTCGGATGCGATTCCCCCTGCAAGGCCAGCAAAACATCACTCATAATGGCACATCCCACCCGGTTATCCCAGGCCTTGGCCAGCAAAAATTGCGGATTGGCCATGACGGTAAATTCACTGTAAGGCACAACGGCATCGCCAGGACGGACGCCCAGCCGCCTAGCCTCTTCTTCATCGGCCGCGCCGATATCAATATACATATCCTTTTTCGGCACGATTTTTTTTCTTTCTTCCGGCGTTAATATATGGGGCGGCTTACTGCCAATCACACCGGGCAGATCGCCTTTAGCCGTCAGCACAGTAACCCGCTGTCCCAGCATGACCTGCTCCCACCAGCCACCCAGGGTGGTAAACTTCAAGAAACCTTCTTTGGTAATATGTTTGATCATAAATCCGATTTCATCCATATGGCTGGCCAGCATAATCTTGGGAGCACCGGCTGTTCCCTGCTGCTTGAAGATAATGCTGCCGATTTTATCATGCGTTATTTCAGTACAACCCCGCAGGCGGTCTGCCAGCAATTTTTTTACTCGTCCCTCAAAGCCGGAAGCACCGGGCACCTCGGCGAGCTGTTTTAACCAGGTTAATGTTTCGGTATTCAACGCCATCCCTCCTGTCTTCTAGAAAACTGCTGATTTAATGAACACACCGGCACGACAAGAAATTGTTCTGCCGGCCAGAAAAAAACAGCCGCAAAATTAGCAGCGCCTTTGCAAGGTTTTTTCGCCACAGTCAGGCGAAAAAGCCTCTGTCGTAATGTATGCTGTGAATAAATCAGTGTTCTCCTAAATCTTAGTGTGCGGCAAACCAGGCTTTCTATTCGTCGCCACACCATCATTATAGTGGGAGATGGGATTCATTGTCAAAAGGTATCGCTCCGCACTAGGGAACCGGTGGGGTTATGGAGTGTAGCACAAAAAAAGGCCGGCGATACACATTAGGTTCTCGCCAGTTGAGACACTAATAAGAACTCCACCGAAGCCGTTCAGTGGAGTTCTTTAAAAACAATTTATATGCGCTCAGCCAGCTCTTGGAGCCGCGCGATCCGGTCTTTTGTACTGGGATGGGTACTGAATAGATTGGCTAGCAACCCTCGGGAGCCGGAACTAAAAGGGCTGACAATAAACATATGGGAGGTCGAGGGAGTCGCCTCCGGCATAAGCTTACTGGCGGCATGATATTCCAGCTTTTCCAGTGCCCGAGCCAGCGCCAGCGGATTTCCCGCTATGGAGGCACCGGTTTCGTCGGCCAGATATTCCCGTGATCGTGAAACACCAAGCTGTAGCAAAGTAGCGGCTAATGGTGTCAGTATGATGAGAATCAGGCCTTCCATGGCCCGGCCAAGCAGACTGCCTTCTTCACCATTGCGTCCTGCTCCCCAAAAAACCGCCCATTGGGCAATATGGGCAATGGCAGTGATCATGCCAGCCAAACTGGCAACGATCGAACTGACCAGAGTATCCCGGTTCCTGATATGGGCCAGTTCATGAGCGATGACCCCTTCCAATTCCACCGGGTCCACCACTTTCAACATTCCTGTGGTGACGGCAACCGCCGCTTGGTGCGGATTGCGTCCGGTAGCAAAGGCATTGGGCGCATCGGTCTGGATAATATATACTTTCGGCATAGGCAGTTTGGCCTTTTGAGCCAGCGCGGCGACTATGCGGATTAAATCAGGAGATTCTTTGGCGGTAACCTCCTGTGCCCCATACATGCCGAGCACAATTCGGTCACCGAACCAATACGTAACAAAATTGATAACCATGGATATGACAAACATAACCGTCATGCCTTCACTGCCACCGCACAGGCTTCCTATCGCCAGCAGCAGCCCCGTTAAACCGGCAAGCAGAACGGTTGTCCTAACGTTGTTCATATCAAAACCTCCAGGGATTGTAATAAAGGACCTGCTACCTTTGCCAGATATTTTTGGCCATCACCTCCCCATATTTTGCACGCATTATCATTATATGTATTTTAGCGAAAATTAACAATAGTCAAATTATACGTTCTTTTCTATTTTTTCCTTAATGCAGCGCAACATATTCATACTGTTGTCACGGACTTTCTTTTTCAAAATGGGATTAAGCAGTCCGGCTATCATGGGAATTCCGAAATCAAAATCAACCGTCAATCTGATCTCGGTTCCGTCCACCAGCGGCAACAGCCGCCATTCGCCTTCGAACTTTTTCAAATCCCCTGCAAGCTGTTTATAGACAATATGCATGGCAGCATCGTCAAAAAGATCCAGTTCGCGCCATTTAATGATACGCCCGTCCACATTGGACACCCAGTCACTTACGGTACTGCCAGCCGTGCGCTCCACAACCGTAACACTGACCAGATCGGGCATGAATTCGGGATACTTTTCCATATCCTTAATAAAAGGATATGCCACGACCGGTTCACATTGGACCGGCAAAGAAACTTCGACATAAGGCATGCCAAATCCTCCTATAGTTCATCTAACAAATCCGCAGCGGCAGCCAGTGCTGCTGCAAGCGCTTCAATCACCTGGTCAATCACCGGCAGCGGCAGGTTCAGCGGTGGCTCCAGACGGATGACCTTCGGGTTGTTGAGAGTATAGGCAACCAAAATTCCCCGGGAAATCAATTCCGCCATGACCACTCCGCCCAGCCCTTCCTGAGCCAGCTCCAGACCAAGCATAAGCCCGATACCCCGGACCTCTTTAATGACGGCAGGATACTGGTGCTGCAAATCGGTCAGACGGCGAAGAAAATAGGTTCCAGCCACAGCCGCCTGTTCAGCCAACCCTTCTTCCTGTAACACCCGGATGGTCTCCTGTCCGGCAACGCAGGCCAGAGGATTGCCACCAAAGGTGGAAGTATGTAAAAAGGGACTGGCAATCAGTTTTTCCCAAAGCGGTGGCCTGGCAATAAACGCTCCGATGGGCATCACCCCGCCTCCCAAGGCTTTGGCCAGTGTCAGAATATCCGGTACGACGCCCGCGTGTTCCACTGCGAACATTTTACCGGTCCGGCCCAGCCCTGTCTGCACCTCGTCACAAATCATCACGGCCTGGTGAGCATCACATAAAGTCCGGATCGCGCGCAGATAATCGGGTGACGGTACGATAATCCCGCCTTCTCCCTGAACAGGTTCGACAATCACAGCCGCCGTCACCTTGTCTACCGCCTGCTCCATCGCAGCCACATCACCGTAAGGCACATGGACAAAGCCTTCCAGCAACGGCCGAAAGGGCTCGCAAAATACTGCCCGCCCAGTAGCACTTAAAGCGCCGAAGGTCTTGCCATGAAAAGCGTTAACCGTCGATACCACCTTGACTCGTCCCGTATGCAGCCGCGCCAGCTTTAAAGCCCCTTCCACGGCCTCGGCACCACTGTTGCCGAAAAAACTAAACTGCAGATCCCCCGGTGTAATGGAAGCCAACAAAGCAGCCAGGTCGGCCATCTCTTTATTGAACAACACCTTGCCTGATAAAGGCATTCTGTCCAGTTGGCGCTTCACGGCAGCCACTACCCGTGGATGGCGGTGCCCTAAACTGAACACCCCGTAGCCGCCAAGACAATCAATATATTCTTTACCGTTGCTATCGGTTATACTATAGCCTTGCGCTTCCCATTCCACAGCATTCAGCCCCATAAAGCGAAACAGCCTGGCCAAAGCTGGATTAACAAATTGCTCGTAATGCTCGATAGTTTGGCTGACCACAGTATCCGTATCCATAATGACCTCCCGCTTGCCTTATATGGTATATATTCCTATTTATACATAGAATGTCCACTTTTTATGCATATTTTTCCTGTCAGCCTCCAGAAAAAACAAAAAGGATACCTTATAGAAAACTATAAAGCATCCTTACGTAAGCCATATGATAACCACCAGAAACAAAAAAAGGCTTTCCAGCCGGTTTTTACTAAATGGTGCGGTAGACTGGATTTGAACCAGCACGGAGTTGCCCCCGCCAGCCCCTCAAGCTGGTGCGTCTGCCGTTCCGCCACTACCGCGCAACTTATGGATAGGACGTTCTTCGCTACCGCTCAGAACTAAGCGATTCACTCATGTTCTTACTTCGCCTATCGGCTCAGAACAACATAGTTTACTGCTTATATGGTGCGGTCGAGTGGATTTGAACCACCACGAGGTTGCCCCCACTAGCTCCTGAGGCTAGCGCGTCTGCCGTTCCGCCACGACCGCATCTATCTGTTCACTGCAGCTCTTCTGAACTGTTTGTTCAGTTGTTAGCTACATTTGATATTCTAGCATACATAACATAGCTTTGCAAGAGGAAATTTGATTTTTTTTAAAAAATCATCTAAGTTTCTTTCCAAAGCCCTTTGACGCGGGACAATGCTTGACATTCCTGATCTTTCGTAGGATACTAAAATTAAAGGAGGCGATCACCGTGGCTATTTCCATTTTACGGAATCAGTCCTCAGGCTTGGATAAACCAAAACTATCTGCCGAACAATTGCAGCGTATAAATAACAGCCTGAACCAGCCGGCTGCCGATACCTCGACCGACGATGCGTCCGCGACGCCCGCTTATATCGTAGAGTTGAGCAACACAGCTTTACAGCAGTCTTCAACAAACCAGGTACAAACTGCCCAGACGGGAGACATAGCGCAAAATTCAATCAACACCGACACCAGCTACCAGGATTCCCCGGCTTATATTGTTGAATTGAGCGCGACCGCTCTTGCTTTACAAAAACAACGGCTAAGCCCGGAGCAGGATCAAACCAAATCGACCAGTAAAACATTAATTGCCCAGTTATAAGCAACGGTCCGGCTACTTCCAGCGGACATCTGATAATGATTCCCCATATGACCAATGATGTAAAAAGACTGTCAGCCAGGCATTTTGCCTTCCGACAGTCTTTTGTCATTACCGGAATCCCCACTGCCAGGCGTTCCACAACGCTCCCGCCGGACCGGGTTTATAGTTTGCTATATTTTTTTTCACCGCAGCCAGTTGGGTGTGAAAATACAGCGGCAAAACCGGACATTCCTGATTGATGATCTCCTGAATGCGGAAATACGCTTGCTTTCGGGTTTCCAAATCCGGCGTCCTGACCGCCTGTTCAGTCAGCCCATCTACTTCCGGATTCCGCCATCCCGGATAGTTTCTACCGGCGTAGCCGTTGTTCCAGCCCGGTATATTCCTGGAATTCCACAGGTCGCTATTATCGGGATCACTGCCGGCAGCCCAAGCATACAGCGCCATATCAAAACGCCTGTTTTTTAACGTGTCGTTAAAAAAGGTCTCTTTTTCCACCGCCAGCGGGCGAGCTTCTATTCCCACTTCTTTTAACTGCTGTACAATCAATTGGGCCACAGCTTCCCTGGTTTTATCATTCTGGGGATACGCCAGGGAAAAGGACAGTCTTACGCCATTTTTAGCATAAATTCCATCCGGCCCTGCCACCCAGCCGGCCTGGTTCAGCAAGCCCTTGGCCGCGTTAACATCCCGGCCGGCCGCCGTCACTGACGGATTATAGGCCCAGGAAACCGGCGGCTGATCGCCGGCGGCCGGCACCGCGGCATTTTTCAGCACCGTAGCGACAATAGCCTGGCGGTCAACGCCGTCAACGATGGCCTGACGCACCTGCACCTCCTGAAACAACGGCTTGTCCAGGTTAAAGTCCACATGTTCCCAAATCGAGTTGGGCGTTGTCACCACATTGACATTATCCAGTGATCTTGCCTGATCAAGCTGGGACAAATCCAAATTGGAAGCAATATCAATTTCCCCCGCTTTCAGTTGCGTCAACAGCAAGTTCATTTCCGGCACCACTTTATATTCAATACTGTCCAGTACGGGCTTACCCCGGAAAAATTGCGGATTGGCTTCCAGAATAATCGCTTCAGCCATGCGCCATTCCTTCAATTTGAACGGCCCGGTTCCGATCGGCGATCGATTAAAGGCAGCCTTGTTGATATCCGGGACGTTTTCCAGAATATGCTTCGGCAAAATAACGGAAAACAAAGTCAGGTAAGGAGCGTAAAACTCACGGAAACGGACAACTACCGTAGTAGCGTCCGGGGTGTCGATGGAAGCGATTTTGTCATAACCTTCGCGAGATATAACATTGGCTTTGGGGTTCATAATTAGCTGCCAGGTAAATTTTACGTCCTGGGCGGTAAAGGCCACTCCGTCATGCCAGGTCACACCGGGCCGCAGCCGATACGTTACGGTAAGACCGTCACGGCTGACTCCGCCGTTTTGCAGTGTGGGAACATCCAAGGCCAGGTCCGGCATCCACTCACCCTTATCATTGGCACGAAGCAGCCCGTTAAACAGCAAGCTGCTGACCTCGGATACCGATAAAAGATCCGATAGCAGAGGATTAAGCATGCTTGGCTCCTGCAGACTCCCGTAAACCAGTTGTCCTCCCTGTCTAAGCTCTTTTTTACTTTCCTCCGGTTTTTTATCGGCCGACGGCGAAAAACGTCCGCAGCCGGTTATCGCCAGTACGGCGATTAAAGCCAGCAAAATCCACTTGCCCCGTCGCAAACAGCCCACCCCATTCCTACTAGATAATATAACCTAATCATTATAATACTGGACAAAAGGCCCCTGTACTCCGCCAACTTTGAAACTGAAAGATGATGACGAAATTTTGACCGCCAGCAATTTCTGCTTTCAAGATTGGTGACTAGCCTCAGTCTTTGTACAGAGCCTGATAGCGAGCCTTACTGTCCAGGGTTTTTTTTACATATTCCCGGGTTTCCCGGAAGGGGATTGCCTCAATTCGGTTAAAATCCGGCGGCCATTGCTGTTCCGCCATCCATTGCTTCACATTGCCCCGCCCGCCGTTATAGGCAGCCAGCATGAGATATTCGTTATTACCGAATTCCTTTTGCAGAGAAGCCAGATACCAGGTCCCTAGCCGGATGCTTACCTCCGGCTGTTCTAACTGGGTTACGCTAAAATCCTGGTCTTCAATCTGCTGGGCAACCCAGTCTGCCGTTTCCGGCATCATCTGCATAAGTCCCATAGCCCCCTTATGGGATCGTGCCTTTGCAAAAAACTTACTTTCGCTGCGAATCACGGCAGCTACCAAAAAAGGGTCCACATTGTTTTTCAGTGCGTACTTATACACAATGTCCTGATAAGGAAAAGGATAAATAAATTTTTTCTGAAACCAGTCGCTGTTATACAAGGCATACCCGCCTGCGGCCATTACAAGCGCGCCAATTACCAGGACTTTCATCCAGGCCATTATACGCAAAACCATCACTCCGTTACTTTGTAGGAACTGCTGATTTATTGAGCGGTTCCTTAGCTTTTTTACAAACTATGTAGCAAGCTAAAAAAACATGTTCCATTTCTTATATAGCAGTTGCCTTATTTTGCAATCTGCGCCAGGCATCGCTTACCTGTTTTTCCAGTTCTTCAAGGCCGGCGTTATTATCAATAACCAGATCGGCATAACCGACCTTTTCCGCCAGGCTCATCTGCGACTGAATCCTCTGCAGCGCCTGTTCCCGGGATAGTGTATTCCTCTTCATAAGCCGGTTGAGCTGTACGTCCGGCCGAACATAGACTACCCACACTTCATCGACAAATTCACACCAGCCGGCTTCAATCAATAACGGGATATCCAGCACGAGCAGCCGGCAGCCTTCTTCCCTTGCCAGTTGCATCTGCCGGAATATCTCCTGCCTAATGGCCGGATGAGTAAGCGCGTTCAGCCAGTTCCGCAAAGCCGGCTCGGCAAAAATTTTCCCACCAAGCATTCCCCGGTTGAGCGAATCGTCTTCCAGCAGAATCTCCTGACCAAAACGGTCCACAATAGCCCGCCAGGCCGGACTGCCCGTAGCAACCGCGTTGCGGGCAACCACATCAGCATCAATAAGACGGGCGCCCATTTGGGACAGCAAAGCACTGACGGTGCTCTTGCCGCTGGCGATGCCGCCTGTTAAACCAACGCAATACATGGCGTCCCCCCTCCTACTTGATCTGGCAACGGGAGCAATAGTGCGTGCCCCGGCCGGCAACTACAATCTTGCTGATCGGTGTGCCACAAACACAGCAGGGCTCATTGTGACGACCGTAAACCCGCAGGTGCTTTTGGTGCTCCCCGCGCTGCCCGTTACCGTCGCGGTAATCCCGGAAGCTGGTTCCGCCATCGGCGATGCCTTCGGCGATGACCTGATTCACTGCCGCGTATAACACCTTGCATTCTCTTTCCGACAATTGGGCCGCACTTTTTTCCGGATGAATTCCGGCCAGAGCCAGACTTTCATCAGCATAAATATTACCTAGACCACTGACCAACGTCTGATCAAGAAGCAGCGGCTTGATCTTACCCTGCCGCTTTTTAAGCCGGTCACTGAAATACGCCTCGGTAAACTCGGCGGTCAGGGGTTCCGGCCCCATATGCTGCAACCCGGAAATCCGCCACAGCTCTCTTTCCTTCATTAAGTACAGCGTGCCGAGCGTGCGGGTATCGGCATATTGCAGCGTATCCTGGTTATCAAACGTGAATAAGATACGAGTGTACTTGTCCCGTTCCGCACCAGCCTGTATAAAGTAAAGGCGTCCGGTCATCCGCAAGTGGATAACCAGAACAAAGTCGTCCTCCAGATAAAACAGCAAGTATTTGCCGCGCCGCCCCAGTTTTTTAATGCGTTTTCCCGTCAAGATGGCCTGAAATTCCCCCGGACTGGGCCATTTGATCAAACGAGGCAGCAAAAGATCGACCTCTTTTATTACACGTTCAGTTACTTTATCCGCCAAATGCCGGCGAATTGTCTCGACTTCCGGTAACTCAGGCATGTCCATACCCTCCGTTGCATCATTCTTCACCGCGTTATTTAGCCGCCGCCCAGGTCTTGCCGGTTTTAACCTCCACCGTCATAGGCACCAGCAGGGTCACGGCTTGCTCCATAGCCTGTTTGACCAGGCGGCTCACCGGTTCAACCTCTTGTTCCACTACTTCTAAGAGCAGTTCGTCATGCACCTGCAGTAATATACGCGAAGTGAAGTTAGCTTTTTTGAGCTCCTGATACACATCAATCATAGCCTTTTTAATAATATCCGCCGCTGTTCCCTGAATAGGCGTATTCATCGCTGTCCGTTCAGCAAAAGAACGTTGATTAAAGTTGCTGCTGTTGATTTCCGGCAAATAGCGCCGCCGGTCGAACATGGTGGTGACATAACCGTTTTGCCGAGCGAAACGGATAATCACATCGATGAACTCCTTTACACCGTGATAGCGGGCAAAATAGCTTTCAATATATTGGCCGGCTTCCTTGCGGCTGACCCCGATATCGCGTGACAGGCCATAATCGCTGATGCCATATACAATGCCGAAATTGACCGCCTTGGCCCGCGAGCGCATTTCAGCCGTAACCTCACTCATGGAAACCCCGAAAACCTCCGCGGCTGTCCGGGTATGGATGTCCTGTTCGTGATTAAATGCTTCAATCAGTCCGTTATCTTTCGACATATGGGCCAGAATACGCAGTTCAATCTGCGAATAGTCGGCGGACATAATATAATCGTAACCCTCACCGGGCACAAACAGTTCCCTGATTTTTCTTCCCGCTTCCGAACGGATAGGTATATTCTGCAAATTGGGTTCGGAACTGCTTAAGCGGCCGGTGGCGGTCACCGTCTGGTTAAAGGTAGTATGAATCCGCCGGGTAACCGGATGAATCAGGGGCAGCAGTCCGTCCAGATAGGTCGACTTTAATTTGATCAACATCCGGTACTCCAGAAGAATACCGATCAGCGGATGGTAGCCGGCCAACTTTTCCAACACTTCAGCATCGGTGGAATAGCCGGTTTTCGTCTTTTTAATAACCGGCAGGTTTAGCTTTTCAAATAGCAGAACGCCCAGTTGTTTAGTGGAATTAACATTGAACGGCTCCCCGGCCAGTTGGTAGATTTCCGTTAATAATCCCTCGATCCGTACAGAAAGCCCTTCCGACATGCCGAGCAACGAGGCACGATCCACGGTAATGCCGTAGTTTTCCATGGAAGACAGCACCCATACCAAAGGCAGTTCAATCTCCCGGTACAAGGTCTCCAGCTTGGCGTCCTGCAGGGCGGCATACAGCACCGGCTGCAGTCGGGCAATAGCCTCAACCGACCAGAGCGCTGCCGCCGTCCTGTCCTTGTACTGATCCGGGTGCAATGAAGCATAGCCGGACAAATAGGTTTCCACCAGCTTATTCAACGGATATTCCACCGCTGTAGGATCAAGCAGATAAGCCATCAGCAAAATATCGGTCTGAATCTCACTGCAGGCAAGATCTGCGCCGTAACAGGCATTATAGGTAACTTTAGCGTCATAGGTGGTTTTTTCCAGCCGATCATCATTGAGCAGCTCCGCCACACAGGACCAGCCGTCACTGCCGGCTGGGATGTAAACAGCTTCTTTACCGTCCCACAAGGCCAGGCCATTGAACGATATCGCCGGCAGAACGCCTTCCGTAACCGGATAAAATACCAGCCGCCCTTTGCAGCGGATAGCCGCCGCCAGTTCTTGCGCCGCCTCCTGTGTCTCGATGCGCCGGGTCTCAATGCGGACCGGCTCCGCTGCCGGTTCACCGGCAGCACTGCCAAACATCGCCGGTAAACGCTGCAGCAGACTTTTGAACTCAAAGTGAGCAAATAGCTCTTTCAGCTTCTCTGTATCAGGCGCATAGCCGTATTGGTCCAGGGAAAAAGCCAGCGGCATATCACAGACAATGGTCGCCAGCTTTTTGGACATAATTGCCATGTCACGATAGGTCCGCAAGTTTTCCTGCAACTTTTTCCCCGCCACTCGTTCGATATTGGCCAAGAGGTTTTCCACCGACCCAAACTCACTGACTAGCTTGAGCGCCGTCTTTTCACCAATTCCGGGAACGCCGGGAATATTATCCGATGTATCCCCCATCAGCCCTTTAACATCAATAAACTGGCTCGAGGCAATACCGTATTTTTCCCGAAAAGTCTCTTCCGTAACATTCTCCATATCGGAAATACCTTTTTTCGTCAGCAAAACCCTGCTATAGGGACCGATCAATTGCAGCGCATCCCGGTCACCGGTCACAATGGTAACCTGGCAGCCGGCCTGTACGGCCTGAACGCTTAAGGTCCCGATGATGTCATCTGCCTCATAGCCGGCTTCTTCCAGCACTTGAATTCCCAAAGCCGCCAATACCTCTTTTACCAGAGGAAACTGTTCGGACAGTTCGCCAGGTGTGGCCTTGCGGTGACCTTTGTACTCCGCATAGGTTTCGTTGCGGAAGGTGATTCTACCTTTATCAAAAGCAACAGCGATGGCATCCGGTTTTAAGTCTGCCAACAGCTTAAGCAGCATGGTGGTAAAGCCGTATACGGCGTTTGTATATTGTCCCGCTGCGTTGGAAAGCGGGGGTAAGGCATAAAAAGCACGGTGAATCAGGCTGCTTCCGTCAATAATCATAAACTCTGGAGACATCGGTATCCCCTCACAATATTAATAGTTTAGCTTCTCCCTTAGTGTAGTGGTACATTCACATTTCATTAAATTACTTGTCTGAATTTCCATCTGCATCGTTGTCGTCAATCGGCGTAGAACCCACTACGCCTTACTCCTCCGCTTCGCATCTGAAAATTCATCCTGCCTACTTTAGCTGAATATGAATGCGTCACTACACTGGGTCGTGTTTTTAGACTAACGGGATGATCCATGGCAAGTGATTTTTACACCAGACGAGGCAACATTTTGCAGGAATAGTAATCCCTATTTCAAAAAATGTTAACGAAGTATGGCACAAAAAGCACCGTCAGGGAGCGTTTCAGCTAGTTTGAAAACCCGCCTTGAGAGACAGAGTACTCATGGTAAAAAACTCCTGCCAGTAAAATACCAGCAGGAGTCATTACTACCCAAAATTATACAGCACTGTACCCGCTCCGTCAACAGACAAAGTGAAACGACAGCAAGAATTCTTCCATAATATCCTTAATATCCTTAGCTGGCTGAGTGCCTTTCATTGAGCCAGAGCTGTCGCAGTACCAGGCTGATAAGCTGTCACTTCCACCGTACCTGTCGGCTGATCCCAGTACACATACACCGGCAAAACCTGACTGATCTTATCAATTGGAATATAAGGCCGACCATAAAGCGGTGTAACGGGCAACGCATTGCCCCGATACAAAAAACGGTCACCCTCTCGTTGATAGCCGGCTTGAAGTCCCAGTCCCTCAAGCAAAGAGGTCAACGGCACCGCCAACACCCCATCTACCACCTCCAGCTCATTGGTGATCATCACACCGTTCACCACCAAACTGAAGGTGTTATAATACCATTCTCCCTGTGCCAGCCATTGGCGACCGCCGAACAGCAGCCGGATGTCCTCCGGCAACGCATACAGCACATTTCCTCTGACCAATCCTTTGACCGTTTGCTGTCCCGCCTGAATCAGCCCGGCCTGCCCATCCCAGCGGATATCAGTTTTCACGGCGCTGGCCACCGGCCAGACCGGAATATATACAGCTCCGTCCAGTTCGATCGCCTTTTCCCGCAGCGTTTTACCATTGACATGCATACCGTATATTTTCCCTAACTGCAGCTTCCATTCTTCATTATTTTGCAGCGCCCTGACCACCAGATTCTCATCAACCAAACCGCTGATTCCCAGATCCCCTAGTTTAGCGCATACCTCTGCTGCACTTAGCGGATTCCTATGGTATACATCCGGATAAATTCCAATAAACGCTCCGCCACCATCAAGTCTTATTTTTAACCGCTCGTAGGTAATAGCAACCGGCGTACCCAGTTTTACCCGGTCAAACAGCTCTTCCGCATCACTTTCGTACATTCTGATGCAGCCGTTGGAAATACTGCCGCCAATCGACCAAGGCGCATTGGTGCCATGTATGCCATAGGTTCCGTACAAGCCCAGCCAGCGATATCCCAGAGGATTATGCGGTCCCGAAGGAACGGCAGGGTCGCCGTTGGTCGGTATCCAAACCGGATTAACTTCCTTATCGGTAATGGAAAAGTCCCCGAGCGGTGTCGGAGTTGACTCTTTTCCCACAGCAATCCGGTACTCCCTGGCCAGATTTTCTCCCTCATACAGTTCCAGGGTCCGGCTGGGAATGTTAATGATAATCGCCGCTTCGCCGGACTGGCCCCGGCATTCACTGCCGGCGTAGAATATCACTAACCATAGGACTACCAGCCACAGGACCGGCCTCATCTTTTGCAAGCTGAACACACCTATCCCTTCTTCATGTAAATTTCCCAAACAATAAACTAGTATGAAGAAGGCGCCGGGCCTATGACAAAAATCTCCCCGCCCTCGCTTGCCAAGACGTGCTTTCCACCTAACAGGAATGGTCCATGAAAGTAACTTTTGCGCCGGACGAGGAAACTTTTGCAGGGAATAATGTCTTTATTTCAAAAAATTTTAACCAAACATGGTACAAAAAGCATCGCTAGGAACTTTTCGGATAGCTTAAAAACACGCCTTGGGCTCTTAAATAGTATGGTAAGACGAAAGAACTACCAATTTATTCGCCCTGCGCGTCCCGGCGGGAGGCTCATTAAATCAGCAGTTCCCTAATTTTTTTACAAAATTAAAGGATTTTGGTCATTCATGTAGAATCCCTTTTCTAAAATGGAATAATTTCCAAACTTTTACAGGGAGGCTATTGTTTTTATGAATATTATTATCTTATCGCCGGATTTTTCACATAACGTATACCAATTTTGTCTTTATCTGCGAAATTTAGGGGTTCACGTCCTGGGTATCGGGGATACGGCCTATGATCAATTGTCGCAATCCCTTACCGGAGCACTGACTGAATACTATAAGGTAGACAATCTGGCTAACTACGACGAGGTGCTGCGGGCTGCCGGCTATTTCACCCACAGATATGGGAAGATCAACCGGATTGAAAACACCAATCCCCGTCTTTTCTTTACCGAAGCGGCGCTACGCACCGATTTCCATGTGCCGGGGATCAATCTGGATGCACTGGACCTTCATGCCAGCTATACGGGCATGAAAAAACTCTGCCGGAAGGCCCGCGTCAACACGTTGGTTAGTGATGCGCTGCTGACCCGCGAGGAAGCCGTCGAATATGCGAAAAAAACCGGTTACCCGGTCATAGCCAAGCCTGATTCGTTTATTTCGCAGGACCCCTGCGGTGTTCTGCAAAATGAAGAGGAGTTAAACGCCTGGCTGGACAAGCTGCCGAACTATGCAACCTATGTTCTGGCCCCTTATACGGAAAAAACCTATTACTCATTTGACGGCCTGCTGGATGGGTCGGGTACTCCTGTGTTTACTGCAGTCCATGTATCGGCCGGCCAGTCAGCCTTTTATTCATTGCGTGACATCCCGGAAGACCTGGAAAAGGCTGCCGCTAAATTGCTTGCCGCCGCCAATGTTGCCGGCCGCTTCTTTCATATCCGGTTTAGCCGGAACGAGAAGAACAAGCTCTTCGTCGAAGAGTTACTGCTATTTCCAGCCAATGGCTTTATGCCGGACATCTTCAACTTCGCCAATGACATCAATATCTATCAGGAGTGGGGCAATGTGGTGCAGGGCGATCAGTTTGGCAGCGACATTACACGAAAATTCCACTGCGCCTATATCGCCAGAAGTGCTGGCAAAAACTATGCCCATAAAGAAGAAGAGGTCCGCGCCGCCTATGACCAATTGCTTGTCGCCACTTTTCCTCAGTGCGGCACGGAGCATCAATCCGGCAGTTCCGTTTTTCTGGCCCGTTCGGAAAGCCAGGAAGAGCTGCTTGCTTTTATTGAGTTTTTGCAAGCCGAATAAATCGCCATCGTTTCGTTTCACCAGCGACACATAAAAAAACAGGCCACTGTCCCTCTCGGATATAGTGGCTTGTTTTTTATCGCCTGTTTTGCATTAAACGGCAAGACCATCCGATTGTATCCATTCAAACGCTTTGTCAGCAGAAAAGTCGCTCATGCCGTTTTCGAGCAGCAAATCGGCTTTAAAAAAGCAATCATGCAAGGCCGAAAGATTGCCTGACGGAACTGCGATGCAGGACATGCCGGCCCGCTGGGCAGCCATAACGCCATACGGCGAGTCTTCCAGCACCAGACAATGCGCCGGCTCCACCGCCAACCGTCTAGCTGTCTCCAAGAACACATCCGGCTCAGGTTTGGATTTACCAACCTTCTCGGAAGAAATAATAAGATCAAAATAGTCACCAAGCCGGGCCGCAGCCAGTATATCTTCAATAATTTCCAGTGACGAGCCCGAGGCCAGAGCCAATGGATAACAACTGGCCTTCAACTTTTTTACCAGCTTGAACATTTCTGGAAACACGATCGTATTCCGTCTGGCAAAATCCAGATAATACTTATTGCTCTTTGCAACTATTGCATCAATGGATGCCTGAATATGATATTTCTCCTTAAACGCTTCGAGAACTTCTTTTACCCCCATGCCGTAATACTGCCGGTTCATCTTGGCTGTATAATCGGTCACGCCATGCTCTTCCAGTATCCTTTTAAACGCTTCAAAATAGTTGGGCTCACTGTCAATCAAGGTTCCGTCCAGGTCAAAGATAACAGCTTTGAATTCTCTCTTTTCTCCGCTATTTTTCTTTTCTTTTATACAATGCACTGTCATCCTCCTCGTATCCTTTCCCCCTGCTCTCTGTCTAATCATAACAAAAGCAATAGCTGCCCGCAAGCAGGCAGCTATTGCTTTTGTTTATTTAGAAACGGATACGGTAGTATCCTTACCTTTTCTCCATTGCTTAATCTTTATTGTCAATTTTTCCACGACAACAAACAAAACAGGAATCAGAAAGATACCTATTGAGGTTGCCATCAGCATGCCGCCGACAACCGCCGTCCCCATGGAGTTCCTGGCTGCGGCGCCGGCACCGGTGGCAATAGCCAGCGGCAGGCAACCGATGATGAAGGCCAAGGAAGTCATCAAAATAGGCCGTAGTCTGATTTTAGCCGCCTCGATCGCCGCCTGAACCGGGTTCATACCGTTATCAACCCGGACCTTGGCAAACTCAACAATCAAAATGGCATTCTTGGCCGCCAGCCCAATCAGCATGACCAGACCAATCTGCATATATACACTGTTCTCCAAATGCCGGGCATACTGGAAGAGAAAAGCGCCAAAGATACCTGTCGGCACCGATAACAGTACGGCAAACGGCACACTCCAGCTTTCGTATAGCGCCGCTAAACAAAGGAAAACAAACAGTATGGCAAAGCCAAATACAATCGGCGCCCGGCTGCCGGAAATTTTTTCTTCCCGGCTCTGGCCTGACCATTCATAAGTATAACCGGTTGGCAATGCTTGTGCGGCTACTTCCTCCAGCGCAGTGATCGCCTGGCCGGAACTGTAGCCATTAGCCGGCATACCGTTGATCTGAATGGAACGGGAACCGTTATAGCGACTGATCAGCGTCGTCGCATTCATCGGTTTTGGCTTAAGCAGCGTATTTAATGGCACCATTGTATTATTGGAACCTTTGAGGAAAAAGAAACGAGTGGCATCCACCTGAGAACGATAATCCACATCGGCCTGCAACATGACTTTGAACGTTCGGCCGAATTTATTGAAGTCATTGACCTGGACGCCACCAAAATAAGTTTGCAGCGTTGTAAATACATCGTCCAGGGAAACGCCCAGCTTTTCTACCTTTTCCCGGTCTACTTCAAATTCAAAACCAGGTGTATTCATCTGGAAGGTAGTGTATACCTTACCGATTTCCGGCCGTTTACGGGCTGCTGCTAAAAACTCCTGGGAAATACGGTCAAAATCCTCAATCGTACCACCACTACGGTCAAGCAACATCATGGTAAAACCACCGGCAATACCCAGACCGGGCAACGAAGGCGGATTAAGAGCAATAACCTGTCCTTCGGGTAAATGAGCACTGTTTTGGAACACCTGCCCAATCTGCGAATTCACAGAAGTCTGCGGATTGGTCCGTTCATCCCATGGTTCAAGTCCTACAAACATAGTAGCCGCGTTGGATTTAATCCCGCCACTTAACATGTCGTAGCCAACAATGGCCATAGTATCCTTAACACCGGGCTGCTGCGCTACGGCCTCCGCCAATTTACCAATTGCGTCACCGGTCCGGTTGGCACTGGCCGCTTCCGGCAGGGTCAGTGTAGTAAGGAAGAACCCTTGGTCCTCTTCCGGTACAAACGCGGAAGGAACCATTTTTAGTAAAAAGCCGGTCAGAATGAGCAATACCAGGAGCGACGCCAGGCATACACTGGCCTTGGGAATGATTTTGCCCAATCCGTGGCCATACCGTTCAATCGTTCTTTCGAACCAGTCGTTAAAGCGGTCAAAGAAGCGGCCCAAAAGACCCTTATGTTCATCAGGATCGTAGGGTTTAAGCAACATAGCGCACAGCGCCGGCGTCAACGACAACGCCACCAAGGCCGAAAGGCCCATGGAAACGGCAATAGTCAAAGCAAACTGCTTATACAAAATCCCCATAGTGCCGCCAAAAAACGCAACCGGAATAAACACGGAAGCCAGTACGAATGCAATGGCCACAACCGGCCCCGACACCTCGTTCATTGCCCGTTTGGTAGCGTCCCGCGGTGTTAAACCGGAATAACGCATATGATGTTCCACCGCTTCGATAACCACGATGGCATCGTCAACAACTAACCCTATGGCCAGTACCATAGCGAACAAGGTCAGTGTATTGATGGAAAAGCCCAGAGCCACAAACGCCCCGAACGTACCAATCAACGATACGGGAATAGCCAGCATCGGTATCAGCGTGGCCCGCCAGTTCTGCAGGAAGATGAACACGACCAGCAACACCAGCATCAACGCTTCGGCGAAGGTTTTGGTCACCTCGACCATCGACTCCCGGACAAACTTGGTGTTATCAATCATAACACTGTATTGTAAATCAGGTGGGAATCGCTTGGAAGCATCCTCCAGCACTTTGCGCACATTACTGATTGTTTCTAAGGCATTGGCGTCATTACTGAGCTGAATGGCAAAGCCCACGGCGGTTTTCCCGTTCATTTTAGAACTGAAATTATAGTTTTGACTGCCCAGTTCCACCCGGGCGACATCTTTAATCCGGACAAAAGATCCGTCCGACTCGGCCCGGATGATAATATCGCCGAATTCCTCCGGCGTACTGAGACGGCCCTTTACTTTAGCGGTGTATTGTTTTTCCTGCCCCTGCGATGTCGGCATGGTGCCGATGTTACCGGCTGGCGCCTGAATATTCTGCGCCTCAATGGCATTTTGCACGTCACCTACCGTCAATCCAAGCTGAGCCAGCTTATCCGGTTTTACCCATACCCGCATAGCGTAGTCGGCACCAAATTCCATAATATTGCCGACACCTTTAATACGTTTAATATCATCTTCCAGATAGATGGTACCGTAACTCTTTAAGAAATTCGAGTCATAACTGTTATTCGGTGACCACAATGTGAAAATAAAGGCCATATCCTGAGTTGATTTTTTTGTTGTCACGCCGGATTGACGTACGGTATCCGGGATGGATGCATCGGCCTGGGACACCCGGTTTTGAGTCTGTACCGTAGCAATATCAGCATTCTTTTCTGTTTCAAACTGTACGTTTAAGGTATATGACCCCGCATCGGTACTGGTTGAGTTCATAGAAACCATGTCCTCAACACCGTTTACCTGTTCCTCAATGGTTTGCGCCACAGTTTGTTCCACCACGTCCGCATTGGCTCCCTGGTAGGTGGCACCAACCCGAACGGTAGGCGGCGCAATCTGCGGATACTGCGCAATCGGCAAGTTAAAAGCGGCAATACTACCGATTAGCGTGATCAAAATAGACAGCACGATGGCAAAAACGGGGCGTTCAATAAAAAACTTAGCCATGTTTTAACACCCCCTATTGTTTCGCCGGATTCATAAACTGATCCAATCCGACCATGGTGACCGCTAACGCCGCGCCTGGCTGAACTTTATTGGTGCCTTCGACAACAACACGGTCTCCCGGCTGCAGACCTGCTTCGACTATCCACAGATTGCCTACTTTGGCTCCCATCGTCACAGCCCGCGATTCGGCTTTATCGCCTTCCCCTACAACGGTGATAAAGTTTTTGCCTAACAATTCCTGCACGGCCCGCTGCGGTACCAGCAAAGCTCCTTTATGTACTTCACCGGCGGCAATCACCCGGGCAAACATCCCCGGCACCAGCAATTGCTGAGCATTGGCAAAAGAAGCCTTGATGGTAATGGTTCCGGTATTTTGATTAATGCCCCGGTCCACCTGCTCCACCTGGCCGGTCGCCGAATATTCGGTGCCGTTACTAAGGACCAGTTTAAGGCTATTTCCCCAGGAGTTAGGCAATCCACCGTTGTTATTCGCCAACTGGAGATATTCGTTTTCATTCATGCTGAATTGTACAAAGACCGGATCAATCGACGAAATAGTAGCCATCACGGTCGAGCCGGCCGTGACATAGCTGCCCACGCTTAAATCATTGACATCCATACGGCCGTCAATGGGCGAGACAATGAGCGTATCCGCCAGATTTTCCTGCGCCAACTGCACTTGCGCCTGGTTAGCCTCTACGGCTGCCATATTTTGCTGTTCTACGGAAACCTGGGTATCCAGCGTCTGCTGAGCGATGGCGTCCTGAGCGGCCAGTCTCTTATAGCGGCTGACATCCAGACGGGAATTGGCCAGCGTGGCTTCCGACTGGGCCAACTGAGCTTTGGCGGAAAGCAGGGACGATTCATACTGCCGGCGGTCTATTTGAAAGAGCGGCTGCCCCTTCTTCACCATGGCTCCGCCATTAACCATCTTAGCCACAATATTGCCGGAAACTTTGGATTGAAGTTTTACCTCATTTTTAGCCTGCACCTGACCTACATATTCATAGGTGACCGGCGTATCCTGCTGAGCAACTTGTATCGCCTGAACTTCCACAGCCTGCTGTGGTATTTGGGCGGTCTGTTTGCTGCAACCGGCTGCCAGTACGGCGCCGCACAGCAAGAAAACTCCCAGATAACTCATTTTCTTTAAACCTGTACTAATCAATACTTCCCCTCCTATTTCGCCATTCTTACACATGTTAATATATGACTATTATATTATAGTTAGATTACGGATATTATTTTCCATTCCTCATGCTCCGGGACATTGAACCCCATGTAAATAAATTTCCAAAGACTGCAGCAGATAATATTCCTCTCGATCATCTTTTGCAGTTAAAACAGTGTCGGGCAAGCATTGGGTAAAAAGGGTAAAATGTATCATGCTAAATAATGTCACTGTAGCACAGTAAATATCAAGGTCAGGCCGAAACCTTCCCTGGGCGATGGCTTCCCGGATACACTCGCCCAAAAAATTATGAAACCGCTCCGCCTCGCCCTTGACAATTTCATCAAAACAATTGGTCGGGCTAAGCAATTCTCGATACAGCAACCGGTTAAGATAAGGAAATTTCTTATGTACCTCAATCGCCGTTTGAATAAAGCACCTTATCTTTTCTAAAGGGTCTTGCTGTTCCTGCCGGATGACCTCCAACTGCCTGCCAAAAAGCGTAAGCTGCTGCTCCATTACATAAGAATATAGCTTTTCTTTTCCGCCAAAATAATAAGAAATTAAAGCAATGTTCACACCCGCTGCTTCGGCGATTTCCTTAACGGATACACGGGCGTATCCTTTCAGAGAGAACAGAGCAACTGCTGACTCAACAATTTTATTTATAGTTGGTTTATCAATACAATCCACCACGTAATATCTTGTCACCTCACTTGTTAAACATTCGTTTTAAATGACTATTTAAAACTTACACTTAATTATAGTACACGGGGAAATGTTTTGTCTACTAAAATCAGGCAAAAGAAAAAGCATTGAACCGGAAGACCGGCCTCAATGCTTGTCATAACTGTCTAGTATTCTGCGCCACTTAAATCAATAAATAAGTAAGATTGTAAGGATTTTTTGCCCTGTGAACAGAGGAAGTACGCATACCGGACTATATAAGGCAATACAACGAACAGGGTGAAAAAAGACTGCAAGATTAGCTATCTGGTTAAGTGATGCATAGTACTATGTACCCCAATTTATCAAGATACAGAAAGGGGAAGCACATAAGAAAAAATACTGTTGAAGTGCGCCGCGCTGCCAGCAATGACAAAGAAATGCCAAACCGCGTGACTATAGGGCATTTTACGGGCCAGATAGAAAATAGCCCCTACCGTATACAGCACGCCGCCGGCAATCAGCCAGTACAGTCCGGCTGCCGGCAAGGTCATAATCAGCGGTTTAATCATAACAACAGCAAACCAGCCCATCAGGATATAGCACAAAGTGGAAAGCCGGTTAAACCGTTTAACGAAAAAAACCTTGAACACAATACCAACAATAGCCAGCGTCCACACAACACCGAAAATGATCCAGCCGAGTGTACCGTGCAACGGAACAAAGGCAAACGGCGTATAGGTGCCGGCAATCAAGAGGTATATGGCCGAATGGTCAAAAATTTTGAAGATATGTTTGACCCGTTCATTGGTAAAACTATGATACAGTGTCGAAGCCAAATACAGCAGCACCAACGAAGTGCCGTAAATGCTAAAGCTTACGATGTGCCAGACACTGCCCTGCGTGCAGGCGCCGACTGCCAGCACTACCAACCCGGCCAACGCCAGTACAGCGCCAATACCATGTGTAATCGCATTGACGATTTCTTCCATATATATCCCTCCTAGCTGCACGTTGTGTAAAAATAAGCCATACTTGCATTATATCACAATCAGGTGCATTGATACCCGCCATTTTTTTCCACATTACTTGTTTCCCGGTGCAAAGTACGGTATGATGCTAGTGTTCACTAACTCTGAAAGTATAATATTTCTCAAAGCTTCCCTGTCGTCGGCTTACCTATATTCGATAGGTGCGCCGCCTTGTCTTATGAAACAATCCCCCACAAATTTAAATTTTACTTTCCAAGTTGGCGGACCACTACATTAAATATAAGGAAGAATACGGCATATGAAGACATTTACAAGTTACAAAATCGAAGAACAGCATGCCGGGCTGCCTGTCGAAGCCTATTTAAAAGAAATTCTTGGTTACTCTGGCAGAAAAATTCAGAAACTAACTAGAAAAAAAGGAATTCTCTTAAATAAACGAAGCGTTTTTTTGCAAAAAAACCTTAAAACCGGTGACCTGCTGCAGGTTGCCGTGCTGGAAGATGCCTCCTACGGTGTGCAACCCGAAGCAGGTGGCATCGACATTTTATATGAAGATGAGTACCTGTTGGTACTGAATAAACCGCCTTACCAGCTTGTTCATCCTGCCGGACATACAACCCGCGGTACCTTGGCCAACCATCTGGCCTATCACTGGCAGCAGCAGGGCCTGCTCTATACGCTTCGCCCCATTCACCGCCTCGACCGCGATACGTCGGGCTGCATCCTCTTTGCCAAGGACGCCCAAAGCCAGTTTAAACTGGAAGAGCAGCTAAAGGCCAGGCAAATCAGCCGGCTGTACCAGGCCTGTGTCACGGGCCTGGTACAGCCTCCCCAGGGAATCATAACGGCCGGCATCGCTGTCCATCCGCACCGTCCCAACCGCCGTATTGTCAGTGACCAGGGAGAATCGGCTATTACCCACTACCGAACGCTTCAGCAATTTTCCATCGCCACTTTATTGGAATTGGAACTGGAAACAGGGCGCACCCACCAAATCCGCCTGCACTTAGCGCATCTGGGGCACCCCGTCATAGGCGACGCCATGTACGGAAAACCCTCACCATTTATGCCCCGTCAAGCGCTTCACGCCGTTTCAGTCACATTCAGTACACTGGGCGACAACCGGCGAATTACCGTGCAGGCGCCGCTCCCCACCGATTTTCGGCAACTGCTTGACCACTGCGACCTAACACAAACCAATAAAACTTAACAAAAACTAATTGAAATCAACTCAAACTAGTTATATAATAAATACATCAGTTATTTGTATAATAAACAAGAGGCAATGCGGCCGTCCATGATCTACTATCATGTTCGTGCCGTTTTTATTTTTTTGGGGGTGTCTATCATGCCAAACCACAGCCCTATACTAATGTCTAAGGCGAAATCATTCATAAGTCCCTTGGAACTTATTTGCTTGGAAGATAAATTTACCACGCTTCCCACTCCACTGCCTAAAACCACTCTGACCTACCGTTTGCACATAAAAGAACCGCTACCCCAGCCACAACCGTCAAGTGAGGATTTTATCCTTAAGACCTGTTTGACCAATCCCTTTTGGAACGATTTCCGGCTGCTGGACTTCTTCACCCGCCAGGGTCTCTCGCTGACCATGCAGCAGTTGCTGCAAGTCAAGCAAAAGCTGGGCATAGCGTCCAAAGTCGCTTTATGCCAGGCACTTATCCAGTTGTACATAGAAAATCCGGATACCCTAGATATACAGCAAATCCGGTTTATCGAGCGAGTCAATCCCGCCTTTTGCGACCGGGATCTGTCAGCCACGGCACCGGGCGAAAAGTTGGTTTATGAGTGCATCTGCACCCGACGCATGATCAGCAAACTTAAAACCCTGCAATACATTCATTTGTTTATGGATTTATTTAACGGTTATACCTTCGGCCTTTTTAGCCCTGATCGATCCCTGCCGGCAGGCTTGCAGTGGTTCCACAAAAAAGTTCTTCCCTTCTATCAGGCAAGACATTGCACAGCACCACTAGTGCTCTATCATGCTGCCGAACAAACGTCCCAACCATCCGCAGCGTCCACTTGCATGCGGTTAGAAAAATTAAGCCAGCCTTCCGGTACGATTCAAGCCTTCCGCAAGTTCATTCTGCCCGGCTTTTTTGAGGGACTGCGCCTATATGACACGCCGCTAACGCTGCTGGACACAGCCTTTTCCCACTGGCTTCATTCTTATAATGCCATCGGAGATTTTGACCGGTACCGTGACAGACTGCAACTAATCAACCAAACCGGTTGTACCCGGATTTTTTTAGACTGACAGTTCGTAAACAACAGGCCTTCCCCAGTTTATAGCTGAGGAAGGCCTGTTTGCTGTTTTATTTCGATTTCAATAATATTGGCCTGCCCTTTTATTCTAAATTGGCATGGCGGGAAAACATGGTTGTGGAAGTTTTTTCTTGCAGTTCCATTAACCGGACAATAATAGCATCCATCAGCAGCAAAATACTTTGCTCAAACAACGACCCCATAGGTTGAGCGGTAATACTCCGGATATCTGCCGCTTCTTTGGTTACGGCAGGCACCTGCACAACAATATCGGCACTGCGTCCAATCGTAGATCCAGGGGAAGCAGTCAGCACAGCCAGTTTAGCCTGTAGCTTCTTGCATTTGTCCGCCATGGTCACCAGACTGCCTGTCTCACCTGAACCGGATGCCAACAGCAGTAAATCACCGGCAGCCAGGCTAGGAGTAACCGTTTCCCCCACCACATAGACCGTAAAGCCCATATGCATTAAGCGCATGGCAAAGGCTTTGGCCATCAGACCCGACCGGCCGGCACCGGCTACAAAAACCCGGTTGGCCGCCCTGACGGCCGTTGCCAGTTCCTCTAATGCGGTTGTGTTGACCTGTCCCAATACCTGCCCAATTTCCCGGATAATTATTTCAGAATAGGTATTTGCATCCATCCTTTATCGCTCCCGTCAAAGTATTAGCAACAAGGCTGACTCCTTTCGACCTCCAGATCACTGAGTTGCTTTAACCGTGGAATAAACCGGCCGCCGGTAAAAGGGGTATCCAGCCACAATGCAGTGATTTCTTCCGCCATTCTTTGGCTGATTACCCGGCTGCCCATACACAGTACGTTGATATTCACATCGCTCTTGGCATATTTCGCGGTAAACAATTCATTGCATAGACCGGCCCGTATACCCGGAACTTTGTTGGCGGCAATGGACATGCCCATACCTGTGCCACAAATCAAAATGCCGCCAGCCACCTCTGCTGCTGCAGTCTTTTGGGCCACTGCCTTGGCAATAGGGACATATTCCACCGGACTGTCGCCAGCTTGCGGTCCACAGTCCAGAACTTCCAGCTTCCGGTCGGCCAGAAACTGTTTTAGTTTCTCTTTCATTTCAAAACCAGCATGGTCAGAGCCAATGGCAATTTTCATAACAATCCCTCCGATGCTTACGGATATTCTATAGTAAAAACCAAACCTATTTCTCCGGATAGAATAAAACCTTGCCGAAATTCCCTTGCCGGTTGATAATCTTTTCAAATGTTGCCGGACCTTCCGCCAGGCTGAGCCGATGGGTGATCATAGGTTCTACCTTGATTTTTCCTTCCTGCAGGAAATGGACGGTCGTCTGCCATTCCTTCCCCGGAAAGGGAGCCGAAATGGCATTCCAGGAGCCATAGACACTCAGCTCATTGCGCACAATCCGTTCAAAATAGAACCGCTTCACCATCACATCGCCGTAAGGAATTCCCATGAATACAACCTTGCCGCCTTTACGGGGCAGCGAGAATACCTGCGCAGAGGTAATCGTGCTGCCGGCCGATTCCACAGCAATATCTACTCCGCGGTTGCCGGTCATTTCAAATATTTTTTCATGAGGTTCTATATCCTTTGTGTTAACCCCGAAATCAGCCCCCAGTTGCTTAGCCAGTTCCAGCTTGGCATCATCAATATCCAGGGCGTAAACATGTCTAGCGCCAAAGATTTTAGCCCATTGAATGGTTAATAGCCCAATAGTGCCACAACCGATTACGGCCACATCGTCACCGGCCTCGATACCGGTTTTGTAAAGCCCATGAATAGCCACACTGGTCGGTTCAATCATGCTGGCGGCATCATAAGGCACACTGTCAGGCAGTTTAACGCAGTTTTCCGCCGGCACTTTTACATACTCGGCAAAAGCGCCCGGATGTCTGGCGCCAATGACAGTCAGCTTCTCACAACGGGCAAACTCGCCCTTCCGGCAGGACTCGCAATGGCCGCAATACAGGGCCGGACAAGCAGTCACACGGTCACCGGGCCTCAAGCTGTCTACTTCGCTGCCCACTGCCACAATTTCGCCGGAAAACTCATGCCCCCAGGTCATCCCTGCGATATAGGGTCCCAACTTGGCATAGCGGTGAATATCGGAACCGCAGATCCCTACCACTTTCACTTTGATAATGACTTCCTTACTATCTTCCAATACCGGTTTGGCAGTCTCTTCATACCGCAAGTCTCTAGGTCCGTATAAATTTAATGCCTTCATTTTCACAAACTCCCCTCTTCAATTGCCAATCTAAAGCAAACTTACCGGCTATTTGTAATATTGTTTTAACTCGTTGTAGACCTTGTCGGGGCCCATAAACGCATATACCAGCGGCATACCGTCAACGACCGGTTTCCCTGCTGCCAGGCTCTTCGGCGTCAAACGTACAATGACATCAGGGTTATGTCTTTCTTCCATTTCCTTCAAATCACTGGTAAACAGATTGACCGCGACAGCCTCGACTTCATTCATCCCTCTTTTTTTGCAGCCTGCCACTAGTTCTTTGCTTATTTTTTCGGCTTTGGCATCTGTCGTCCCACTGATAATCAATACTTTCATCTCGACAACTCCTTTTGCTTTCAGCTTGATATATTAATATCGGCTTGTATTCGATTCAATCAGCCCCAGTCGCCAAAAGGTCAATTAACTGCTGCATGGAAGCAATCGTATAATCAGGCTCTTCGGCTGCCAATTCCTCCGGCGAAAAGTCCGACCAGGTCACCACTGCCGTTTTTACACCGGCTCGCTTGGCACAGCGTATGTCAAAGGGGCTGTCGCCAACCATGAGCACCCTTGACAGGTCCCGAACGGCCAGGCGGCGACAGGCTTCCAGCACCGGCTCCGGGTCGGGCTTATGCTTGGTCGTATCCTCCATGCAAACAAGTACATCAAAGAAAGGTTCCAGGGAAAATAACGCCAGCCCCATGGCCGCCAAATCCTTTATTTTGGAAGTAACCAGACCGATACTCACCTGCTTTTCTTTTAACAACTGCAGCGTTTCGGACACGCCCGGATAGATCAGCACCATATCATCATGCATGGCTGCCGAAGTTTTTTTATAAAATCCGATCGTTTCAGCAGTAGGCTCCACTGCGAAATGGCTCAAAATATTATGAATCGAGGTTCCCACCAATTTGCTGATGTGCGCCGCCTCCACTGTCTTGCCGGTAAAATGCCTGATGGTAATCTGATAGGAAGTGGTAATCAGTTTCATGGTATCCAGCAATGTCCCATCGAGATCAAATAAAATTAGATCAAAAGTTTTCATAAATACTCTCGCTTTGCCGGCCTTTTCCTGCCGGTTATTTTCCTTAACCGTACAGCCGTTTACAGCCGTACCTCATAGGTAGGCCTGCCTACTACCGACGGATTTAAGTTAGTCATGCCTCCATCAATTTTGATAACTTCGCCTGTCATATAGTCAGACAAATCGGTTGCCAAAAACTCAATCACCTTCGCGCAGTCTTCCAGCGAACCCAGCCGTCCCAAGGGAATCTGGCTGACAATACCCGGAATGAGCGGTTCATAATGCTTAACCCACTTCTCTGTTCCAATGCAGCCTGGCGCCACCGCATTAACAGTAATGCCATAAGAAGCCAGTTCCAACGCCAGCGATCGGGTAAGTGAAATGACACCGGCCTTGGCGGCCTGATAATGAGCGTGATAAATAAATAAGGGCACCAGGCCTTCGACAGAAGCAATATTGATAATTTTGCCGGACTGCTGCCTTTTCATCGGCATCGCGGCGTATTTACTGCAGAGAAAGGTAGTTGTCAAATTCATCGCCACCGTCTTATCCCAGATATCCTTGGTACATTCGGTAGCGGTAGCCGGGCCTGCCGTACCGCCGATATTATTCACCAAAATATCCAGACGGCCAAACCTGGTCTCCAGCGCAGCAAATAAGTCCTTAACCTCATCTTCCTTGGTAAGATCTCCCTGGTACAGACCATAGCCGGCCTGCAGCGCGTCCAGTTCCTGCTCAACGGTCGGCTCAGCCTGTGCATAGGCACCGCCGCTCAAATCACGGTCGCTGACCATGACAGCTGCTCCCAGCTTTACCAGACGCAAAGTAAAGGCTTTGCCCAGACCTCTTGCCCCACCGGTCACCAAAGCAACTTTTCCTGACAGCGGCTTATCTGTTCTCATAAGCTTCATACTCCGCCATAATTTTTAAACTCTTGCTGGTTCCGCAGCGAGTGGCACCGGCCTCCAGGAAATTCAACATATCTTTCAGTGTAGTCACACCACCGGCCACCTTTACAGCTACGGCCGGACTGACCGACTGCCGCATCAGACGCACATCGGCCAACACGGCCCCACTGGGAGCAAAACCGGTAGAGGTTTTCACAAAATGAGCGCCAGCCTCTTCGCATAGCTTACAGGCAACGGCAATTTCCTTCGGCGTAAGGTAATAATTCTCCAAAATCACTTTCACGATATTTCCGGCGGCAGCTTTTACTACTTCCTGGATATCGTAGCGCACCAGTTCGTAATCCTTGGCCTTTAACGCACCAAGATTGATCACGATATCAACTTCTGTGGCACCATTGTTAAACACATCGCTTGTTTCAAATACTTTGGCTTTCGTCGACATGGCGCCCAGCGGGAAGCCGGCAGTGGCATCAATACCAACACCGGTACCCGCCAAAATATCAGCGGCCCGTTTCACCAAACCGGAATGAACAGAAAGTGTCTTAAAATTAAAATCAATGCATTCCTGGCAAGCCCGGGCCACATCCTCATAGGATGCATCCGGCTTCAACAGTGAATGATCGATCATCTGAGCCAGTTCACGCTTAGTTAACATTCTCATCGCCCCTTCCATTTGTAAGTTATTAATTTCTGTTTAGCTTTCCAAATGCCGTAAGGAACGGCCTCCGTCAACCACCAGTGTCTGTCCGGTTATCATGGCAGCATCGGACGTCAATAGGAAACATACCGCACCGGCAATGTCTTCCGGCTGGCAGATTTTGCGCAGCGGGACTTCCTGAATGGTCTTAGCCAGCCTATCCGGTGTAAAAAACATTTTTACCATATCGGTTTCTGTCGGTCCAGGCGCCACCACATTAACTCTAATACCACAAGGTCCGAATTCCCAGGCCAGCGCCCGGCTCATATTAACAACGGCCGCCTTGGCGGCACTGTAAGGAATAGTGCCGCCCCGGGGAGCATAAATAGCCGACGTGGCAATATTGACAATGTCACCGCCACCTTGCTCTTTCATCCATTGGATGGCCTCCGTCGCACAATAGGCACTGCCTTTAAAATTGACATCAACGCCGCGGTCCCAGTCCTCCTGACTGAGTGCCAGGGCAGAATCACGGGAAATCCCCAATCCCGCGCAATTAATGAGAATATCAATCCGGCCAAACCGCTCTATGATCTGGGCAAACATGTCCCGCACCTCTTGCCGTGCAGCCACGTTAGCCTGAAATACGGCCGTACTGTTACCACTTGCGTCTAATGAATCCGCGACTTTCTGTGCCTCTGCCACACTGGTGGCGCAATTAATCACCACTTTGGCACCTTCCCGGAACAAACGCTCGACAATGGCTTTACCGATGCCTCGCGATCCTCCGGTGACCAGAGCCACCTTATTTTGAAGTATCATAGCATCCTCCTATGGAACTAACACAATTTTAATCGCCTCTCCGGATTGGGTCATTTCAATGGCTTTTTCAATATCCTTGAGCGGCATCGTATGGGTGATATACCGTTTAGCATTGAGTTTTCCTGAAACCACCAGATAGTAAGCTTGCTGCAAGTCCGAATCATTATATCCATAGTGCCCATATATAGTTAACAAGTTATAATGGATGGTATTTGTATCCAATTGCGTCATCTTACCTTTCGGTACACCGCCGAAAAAAACCACCACGCCCATTTTTCCGGCCATAGAAACCGCCTGCTGCTGGGCTTCGACAGCCGGGCACGCCGATATAACGATGTCGGCTCCCCGCTGTTTAGTAATCTTGCGAACTTCCGCCACCGGATCTCGCTCGGCGGAATTAATAAGATAATCGGCACCGAATGCTTCAGCCATCGCCAGTCTTTGCGCCGATTGCTCCACAGCAATGATACAACTGGCACCCCGTAATTTTGCCAGTTCCACGTGCAGGCAGCCCACGGGTCCCATGCCAATAACAACGACCGTATCACCCAGCTTCACATCCACTTTCCTCTGACAAGCATATACAGAGGCCAGCGGCTCTACTAGAACCATTTCCTCATAACCAGCATCTTCCGGCATAATTACATTCGTACCATGTTTCAGCAACTTTTCCGTAAGCAGCATATATTCGGCATAGCCCCCGGGAATATCCGTCCCTGGAACAACCAGATTTTCACAAAGCCCCTGCCAGCCTCGCCGGCAGGGCTCACATTCATGACAGGGAATCAGCGAACCTATATATAACCGGTCTCCGACCTTAAAGAATCCGGTAAACCGGCTGCCAACCTCTACTACTTCTCCGGCAATTTCATGGCCAATAATTTGCGGATACATCAATTTATGATGACCAAACCGGATGGATCGGATGTCGGAGCCACATAGGCCTACAGCTTTCACCCGAATAAGAACCTCTTTATCACCGCATTGTGGTTTTTCCACTTCTTCATACATGAGGTTTCCTGGTCCATGCAGCACTGCCGCCCGCATTATTTCCTTCACGGTCCACGCCTCCACTATGCTGATAGCAGCTAATACGGCAGGAATCCCGCCGTATTAGCTCTGCTATCATATTATTTTGTTGTTAGATTCCGAACATGGTGTGCAGAGCTACAGCTCCCCAATAAGTGACCCAGGTGTACCATTGTGCGCCTACAGCCAAACAAGTCATCTGAGCGGCACCTTCCGGCAGGCTAAGTCCGGCAGCCACACCCAGTTTAGTCATCAGCGGAGCACCAGCCGATGCCAGATACAGGATAATCGTTGAATTGACAGTTGCACAAATAATGCCTCTAAACAGGTTTCCTCTACTTGGAACAATGGAGAAAATATTGAAGAAAGTCAGAACGGAGAGGTCGGCAATCGGCAAAGTGGTATTTCCCGGCAATATAAAGGCCAAAAGCAAAGTAATCGGAATAGCGATTAAGGCTGTAGCCACTACGAAAGGATGGCCGATACCTACAGCGGCATCCAAACCGATATACACTTCACGGCCCGGGAATCTTCTATTCATAAATTCGGAAGTAGCTTCTGAAATAACCATCAGGCCTTCCATCAACAGAGAAATCATCTTAGGCAGCAATACCAATACGGCAGCTACGGCAATACCGACACCTA
Organism: Propionispora vibrioides; assembly: GCF_900110485.1. Taxonomy (NCBI): domain Bacteria; kingdom Bacillati; phylum Bacillota; class Negativicutes; order Selenomonadales; family Sporomusaceae; genus Propionispora; species Propionispora vibrioides. Next base: position 90,248 of record NZ_FODY01000003.1, read on the forward strand.
ATACTGTCTTAAAAGGCATTTTGGCGAAACCGGCCAGTAAAACACCAATCATTAGACCAATCAGCATAGGTTCACCCAAGATACCCAGTTTCTCCTGTACGGTATCAGTAGTCCAGCGAATATTTTTAACACCAGGAATTTTGTCAAGCAGCCAGTTGATCGGATAGTCGATAATCGCCCATGATGTGGCTTGAATATGCGGTAGCGAAACGCCTTCCAGACCGAGTACTTCCTCGCAGTCCTTTTGCGTCCAGTCGGCCAGTTTAAATACCAGCGCCATATTAAGAATAGAGCTTAGAATAGCAAGAAAGAAACTGTTGGTCGTTCCGTAAATGATGGAAGCAGTAAATAACGCATGCCAGTAGTTCCAAATATCCACGTCCATTGTTTTCGTCCAGTTCATCGCCAGCATGACAATGTTAGTGCCTAATATGGCTACGAAAACAAAGGGAACAACAATAGTGCCCCAGGCCAGCGTTGCACCGACCGGCCAGCCCATGTCAATACTGGTAAGCTGAAACCCGTAGGTTTCAACCAAAGCCTTGGCAACAGGAGAAATATTATTAACCATCAAACCGATAACAATATTTAAACCGGTAAAAGCAATCCCGACGGTAATCCCGGCCCGAATAGCCTGGCTTAACTTGACACCTAAACCCAAACCTAATACTATAATAATGAGAGGCATAACAACGGCGGTACCCATATCAATTACATATTTAAAAAATCCTAACACTAAATCCACAAAGATTCCTCCCTTTTCATTATCTTGGAGTTATTTCTTTAATACTTCCAGTATCTTCGCTTTAGTTTCCGGCAGCTTCATGCCGCTGAGGAAAGCCATACCGATTATAATGGGAATTCCTTGTGTATCTCCCGGTACCTGAGTAGAACCTACAATTAAGTCTGCTTTCATGTTAATCGCTCTTTGTGCCGCTTCGGTTACTTTGCAGGTATCCACTGAAGCGTCAATTCCGTTCTCCTTGCACAATTGCCTTACCTTGTTGGCAACAACTGTAGAAGTTGCTATTCCGGTACCGCAGGCACACAAGATTTTTTTGATTGCCATAATCCCATTCCTCCTTAACGTTTTTTATTTTTTGCACAAATTGAAACCCGGCTTTCCCGCATCACCTCTCAAGACCAAATTGTATATTACAAGAAGTGTATCTGCCGGTCTCCTACACCGGCAGATATTCTTTTGTAACCTAAGATAAAGGTGCTCCAAGAAAATTCACCTGGTCGGGTCTAGCATAACTTTCAGGCCCTGCTTATTTTCCACGATGGCAAACGCTTCTTGCCATTCGGACATGGGCAATACATGAGAAATCACCGCTTTGGCATTAACCTTGCCGTTTTCAATCAACTTCAACGCCTTACCCCAGGAACTGGGGATTTGGCTGGATGAACCGAATACGTTCAGTTCGCGCTGCTTGATCTGATAATAATCCACTTCAATCGGACGGGGGAAATAACTCATGGGAATAAGAATCCCATCCTTGGCCGTTATTTTCATGCTCATATCTACAGCCGGCCTGGCTCCAGTGGCTTCGACCACCACGTCGGCCCCATAGTTTTCGGTATAGCTTTTGACCACCGTTTCCAGATCTTCTTTCGCAATGTCCACCGTCCGGTCAATGCCTAAGGTAAGCGCCAGATCCAGCCGTGCCTGGTCAGGCGTAAGACCTGCCATGATCACAAAGGCTCCTTGCGCCTTGGCGACCTGAGCCGCTAACAAACCGATAGCGCCGGGCCCCAGGATGACGACAACTGAATCGACGCACACATTGGTCCGCTCCATCAGGGCATGTACCCCGCAGGCCAGTGGTTCTACCGCAGCGCCTTCTTCAAAGCTGACCGAATCCGGGAGTTTCATAATGCTTTCTTCCCGGTTGACCAAGTATTCGGCAAAACCACCGTTAGCTACCGATCCTATCCCCTGACGGGAGATACAGTGGTTCAACTGGCCTCTCCGGCAGAACCGGCAGGTTCCACAAACCCGGTAGGTTGTCTGTGTCAGCACGCGGTCACCGGGTTTAAATTGGGTAACGCCTTCGCCTACAGCATCCACCACACCGGCTACTTCGTGGCCGAGAATAACCGGCGGTTTTAACGGTGCGCCGCCTACATGGTAATAGTCCAGGTCGGTATGGCAAATACCCGACCGCAATACTTTCATACGCACCTGACCCGCAGCCGGTTCCGGCGTGGGCACCTCTCTGAGTTCCAAATTGCCAGGTCCTTGCTCAAATTTAACTAACGCTTTCATATTCATGTCCTCCCAACATAGCCGAAACCCGCATATCCTGCACCAGCTTCGTGTAGTCGGCTTCCGGTCCCTTGAAGATGGAAGCCGTGCCGCCTACCAGAATGTTCGCTCCTGCCGCCACAGCCGGCGGGATGGTCTGGCCGTTAATATTCCCGTCCACCTGAATCAGTAAGTCGGGTTTCTTTTTAAGGCTTATTTTTTTCAATTCTCTAATTTTTTCAATCATGGCGGGAATGAATTTTTGTCCGGCATAACCGGGGTCAACCGTCATGATCAGCACCATGTCCAGCTCGGCTAAAACATATTCGATGTGGGAAAGCGGAGTGGACGGATTCAGGGCCACAGCCGCCCTAATTCCCCGTTTTTTTATCATCTGAACGGCCCGGTGCAAATGCGTGGCCGCTTCGGCATGGATGGAAATATATCCTGGCTGCAGGTCGGCAAACTGGTTTAGGTATCTTTCCGGCTCAACAATCATCAAATGGATGTCCAGCGGAATACTCGTAAATTGCCTGATCTGCTCCAGCATAGAATGGCTCATGGCCATATTGGGAACATACAATCCGTCCATTACATCGCAGTGCAGCAAATCGACTTTTGCCTCTTCCAGCCTTTGCAATTCCTTTCTTAACTCCAACTGGTCGGCACACATCATGGATGCGGCAATTTGTATCATGGTGATTCCTCCCGTCTCTCGGCACCTTTACAGCCTTACCTTGCCTTGTAACCAATCTGTTTTTGGTTAGCCGCTTTATTTAACCAGAGCAACAAATTCTTCCAGCGTACTTTTAGTCTTTCCTCTTTGAAAAGCAGCCGCCCCAATTACGATATTTTCCGCACCAGCCTCAATAAGCTTGTTAATATTGTCCTTATTAATGCCGCCGTCTATCTGAATCGCAAACCCATACTGGTTGGCCTGTTTTATTTCTGACAACCGTTTTATTTTTTCGGTTAATCCGAGAATGGTCTTTTGCCCGCCACAACCGGGATTGACTGTCATAATCAAAACCTGATCCAGCAAATCATACACATAATCCAACACATCAAGCGGCGTCCCCGGATTAAGGGCTACACCTGCCTGTTTACCCAGGCTCTTGATTAATTGAAGCGTTCTGTGCAAATGGACACAGGCTTCGGCGTGCACGGTGATGACCTCAGCACCTGCCTCCGCATAACGAGGAATATACCGGTCCGGATTGACCACCATCATGTGCACATCAAATTTCAACTTGGTCAGCGGACGGAGCATGCTAACCTGATCAGGGCCAAAGGCAATGTTGGGAACAAAGCTGCCATCCATCACATCGACATGCAGTTCGGTAATGCCACTGGCTTCTATAGCTTTTAGCTCCTCTGCCAAATATCCCATATCAGCGGCAAACAGCGAGGGTTGTATGATAACACTCATATGATCTCCTTCTTCTACTATATTTGGTTATTATTCAAACAGGGTGGGGCTACGAGGCGTACGTCCGGCCTCCGTCAACCAAAATGATCTGACCATTTATATAGCTGGCCTTATCGGAGGCCAGGAACACGCATAACTCAGATATGTCCTCCGGCAAACCTACTCGGCGCACCGGAATGCGGTTGATCACGCTCTCCCGGGCCGGGCTTCCCTGCGGATATAAGGCATCCAGCATTTCTGTCTGTATGACCCTGGGTGCAATGGCATTGGCTGTAATCCCCTTTGGACCAAAATCACGGGCCAAATTTCTCACCAGGGCGTTCTGTCCGGCCTTGCTGGCCGCATAGTGCGCCCCGCCGCCGCTGCCAGTGGCAGCCGATCCGGAGGATATGATGATGATTTTACCGGCTCCCTGTGCCACCATATGGGGCAATACGGCCTTTAGCGTATAAAAAGTACCTGTTAAATTAATGGCAATTACCCGGCTCCATTCCTCCGGACTGATATCCAAAAGATTATTATGGGCTACGATGCTGGCATTGGGAACCAGGATATCAAGCTTACCGTATGAGTCCATAATTTGCTTGACTGCGTTCTGTACATCATCAAACTTGGTTATATCCAGAGGGATAAAGGCAGCCTCACCACCCTTTTGTTTAATGAATTCGACGGTTTCACCGGCTTTAGGCAAAATATCGCCAATGATTACCTTCGCTCCTTCGCGAGCCATATCTACGGCGATTTGCCGCCCGATTCCCTGTGCTGCTCCGGTAATAAAAGCAACCTTGTTTGTAAGCATATAGAAAAGCCTCCTTAAGAGAAGAGAATAGGTTTATCCCTCGCCTTTTAGCTCACTGCCGCGAGCTCCTCCTTGGTGTAAAAAGCCAAAATCGGCCAAGGTAGTTCCCTTCTTTTTCATAACTGCCATGGCTAAAATATCTCCCATAGCCATAGTCAGCGTTGTCGAAGTAGTTGCTGAAAGTCCCAGCGGACAAATTTCCTTTTCAACGGTAATATCCAATATAGCATCACTGTGTTGACCTAAGATGGAATCCGGCTTGGCGGTAAAAGCGATTAGTTTCACACCGATCCGTTTCAACGCCTGAACCAATCCTCTTTTGATTTCATCACTGTTGCCACTGTTGGAGATAAAAATCACTACATCCTGCTGCTGCACAGCGCCCAGGTCACCGTGAAACGATTCGGCCGCGTGCAGAAAAAAGGCTGGGATACCGGCACAAGCCATGGTGGCCGCAATTTTATGAGCAACAATTCCTGATTTGCCTACGCCGGTTAAAATCACCTTGCCCTGGCAGTGATGCACTAGATCAACCGCCGTTTTAAACTCTTCATCAATTCTTGCTGCCGCTGTCAACAGAGCGTTGGCTTCTTCCCGCAAACCGTTGCGCCCATATTCCAGCAAATCAAACTCCGTCTGTTCCATTCTCCCGTCTCCTCCTTTGCCGTGAAGCATTACAGGCGGCTGCATAGTTCTTTCACATACAGATGATTAACATTAAGCTTTTCAGCGTATTTTTCCCCATCAGGCCAGACCACCCAATAGTCCCGTTTACCCATGATGCACATATACTTCGGCAGGGCATCAATCATTTGTTTCCATTCACCCACAACGCGGTGGGCCAATTCTTCGGTGTTTATATCCTGCTGGGTTGCTTTAATGTGACGAATCCGTTCCCTGATAAACCGCTCGCTCCGCCGCGGCAATATGGCGCGGTAATTATAGGCCGCTACGGTAATAAACAGTCCGTAAACCATACCAAAGGCATAAATGAAATACTCATAATGTTTGGCAAACTCAAAGGCCATCTGGCCCGGAATCCCTAGAAAAAACCGCATATAGCCGTCAATAAAACTCACCTAAACCCCTCCTGACCGGATTGTTCCGTTTATTTTTCTGCCGGCTACTGTACTTTTCAACTATTGACTGCTTTTTTAAGCTCCTGTAAATAGGATTGAACCAATTCGACAATTCTTTCCGACTCGGTACAGACAATCAATTGATTCATCAATGGGGCCACCGAAAACAATCCGATCAGATCCTGCAGCAATTGTATCTGCATATTGGGATCTTTAATAGCAAGCATGAACAATAGTTTGACCTGCACAGCTTCACCGGGATAGCCCATCATGCCGAACTCAATAGGTTCTTTCAATACGCCAATGGCAATACCGGGCCGTATAACATGAACCGAGTCAGTATGAGGAATGGCTACGCCAAATGTTTCGGTAGGCAGCCCCGTGGGAAAGATCTGTTCCCTGGCAAGCACCGCTCCCGGATAGCTGTCTTTTACAAAACCATTTTCCAGAAACAGTCCCGCTAAAGCGCTGATTGCCTCTTCCTTTGTCTTAGCCTCCAGAGTGGTTCCAATAAAACCTGTTTGTTCCGCAATTTCGTTGTTCACTTCATTTCCTCCCTAACCGGCTAGTTGTACTTTTCTACAAGATGCAAGCTGGCAAGATAACCAGTTATGGTTTATTGCTAAACCTTTCTGCTGCTCACTATTATTGCAAGTTGCGTGCCAACCTGGTGGCAGATTTCGCGAGGCCTTATTTCTCTGGGCCGTCCCGGTTTAGTCATTATATCGCTCACGTTTTCACCCACCATATTTCACAGTCCGGGAACTAATTCTGCCACACTTTATTCCAACATAGCGGCAATCGTTGTGCACAAATCAGACAAAATCAGTCAAATACAATGCAATTTTTTATTACTTTCCCTGATTTATGTGACAAAATAGCCTTCTCAATTTCATCAAGCGGATAGCGGTTGCCAACAAAATCCCTGGCCGTAATCATTCCGTTTTTGATCAAATCGAAGGCAATCTGCACATGTCGGGGTGTCGTGTGAAAGACTCCCTTAATGGTCAATTGGGAATAATGCAGCAAGTTGGCATCAATGGAAACAGCGGTTCCTGCTTTTGTTCCGCCAAAGAGTAACACTTTGCCACCTTTGCGGGCCATGTTTATGGTTTTTTCCCACAATTCCGTCTGCCCGACGGCTTCAATGGCCACATCCACCCCCCGCTGATTTTCCGTGTGGCTTCGAACGATTTCCACCGCATTGCCTGCCTGTCCCGGATTGATGGTAACGGCAGCTCCCATATTTTCAGCTAGTGCCAGACGTTCGTCGGAAAGGTCGGTGGCAATTACCCTGGCCCCGCGGTAATGGGCCAGACGGACAAACATCAGGCCAATTGGCCCGGCACCGTTGACAACGACGGTGTCGCCGGCTTCAATACCAATTTGATCAATACCATAGACCGCACAGGAAAAAGGCTCTACCAGCGCGGCATCGGCAAAATCCATCGTGTCAGGAATATGAAACACATTTTGCTTAACGATGGCCACCGGGATTTTCTCATATTCGGCAAACGCCCCTTGGTTAAACGTGATATGGTCACACATGGAATGCTGTCCCTGCTTACAGTAAAAACAAACATTGCAGGGAGCGGAATTGTGGGCCACCACCCGGTCTCCCACCTGAAAGCCGACAACTCCTTCACCGACCTGTGCCACCACTCCTGCCGCTTCATGACCAAAACCATAGGGCGGTTTAAACAGAGGATACCCTCGCACATAGGTTTTGACATCGGTGCCGCAGGTAAGTGCTACCTGATTTTTGATAACCAATTCACCTGGTCCGGCTACCGGCACTGGTACTTCTTCCACCTTTACGTTTTCCGGGCCGTAAAACATGGCTGCTTTCATCATAAACACTCCTTTATCTACCGTTTCAAATAACCGCCACTGTCAAGTGGCTGCTCACCCTTCTTAGATTGCAAGATTCATGCCAGGCATTTGACAGATTATGCGCTGGCCATATTTCACCGCTAGTGCGACATAATTTCACGGCAAAAAAAAAACATACTATGATGACGGGTTTCACCGCACATAGTATGCAATACGTTGCCTTTCAGCAAAATTAAGGTAGCAGCCTGACTTCCAAAAAAGCGTTTTTTATTTCCTCCGTCGTATGTAAACGAACCAGACTTCTTAAAAAGGGTTCATCTTCCAACAAGGTGATAACATAGGTGACTTCCTCAGTGGCTTGCTCCGTGATGGCCAGCATGGCAACAATATCTGCCATACCGTCATCGGACCAGTATATCGGTTCATTCAGTATAGCGATAGCCATACCGGGCTTGATCACGTTCTCCAGACTACCATGAGGAATGGCCGCCTTGCTTTCCAGTAAGGTATACCCCATGACCTCCCTTTTGTACACGTCCAGCAGAAATTCGGGAGTTACATAGCCCTTTTCAATCAAAAGATTGGCCAGGCAATCCAATACCTCCTGTTTGGTGGTATAGGCCGGTCGAACAACAATCAGTTCCGGGTCAACAAAATCCGTCAGCGGCGACCGCACGTCCGTCACAGCCAAACCACTGCCTAACACAATGTCCCGCAGCCGTGCCGCAGCACGGCCGTCCAACATTTCCTCCACCGTGACAAAAGGTATGGCAGAGTTCTTCGGCCGCAGGCTGCCTACAATGGCAACCACCGTATAGGTCTGTTGTATCTTTTCAATTCGCTCCTGGATATCCTCTTTACCGGTAATTCCCAGTGTGATGATTTCCACCTGGTCACATAGCTCAGGCACCATTTTCTCGATAAGCTGCTTAAATTTTTTCGCTGTTCCCTCCCCGGTGATGCAGATGGTAAGGATTGCCTTATTGTGCTGCTTGTCCGCATCAGCCGGTTGGGCAATGAACCGCCCCAGACCGACCTTGTCGGTATCGATAGTCTCCGCGATTTCACTAAGCTGCGTATCCGGCAGCATGGCCCGTCTTACGGCCTCCAAAACCATAACAGTATCCACTCTGGGAACGGTAAAGGTAGGAATGTTGGTTTTTTGGGTGATCAGCTCACCAAAGGTAATTAATGAACCCATGTCGGCAAGCAGCAGTACTCCCTTACCTTCATCAATCTGCTTAACTAGTTCCACCGCTTTATGCAAGGCGGCTTCCGGCCTTTCATCCAGCGACATCTCCAAGGCTCTGGCGTGGTGAACACCAAGCAGGCAATTGGCAACTTCCACCATTCCGGCAGCCACTTTGCCATGGGACATAACCAGCACTCCTACCCGGCCCTGCCGGCTCTCCTCCCGATGGGTCATAGCCCGTAAATACATGGCAATAAACCCGATTTCATCCTCCGGTAGAGTAAACTCTGTCTTATCAGCTATGGCTGCCAGCATCTTTTGGGCTATGCCATATTCCTCAGTATACTGTTTCTTAACCTTGGCAAGCTGTGGATTGACCACCGGCTTGCCTTTTTGCAAGCGTTCCAGCGTAGCCCCGATATGAATGGCCAAATAGTAGAGAAGCTGCTTGTCCACCTTGCCCAACTCATTTTCTGCCACTTTGACCATGGTCTCCGCAAGATCAACAATCGGCTGCCCCACCAGATCGACCAGGTTTTGCGAGATCATGGTGTGATCATAATGATTGACTTTCTGAGCAAACTGACGAAACTGAGCTTCCAGTTCACTGTCAATCATCCGGTTGATTTCTTCTTGGTTCAGCCCCTTGGCCTGCAGTTCCTGATAGCTGGTTTCAATAAAATCATATATTTCCCGGGGAAGCACATACAGATCATCCATTTGTAGCAGACTTTCCCCTTTGTCGCCGGGTTTGACGACCAGATCGCCGCGTACCAGGTTTTCCACTTCCTGATTCCGGCTGTGTACATGGGTCAAACCGCGCCGCGCGTGAAGCGGCAAATCCAAAAGATTAATCTCCACCATCTTATGTCGTTCACTCAGACAAGTAAGAAAGCCCCTGGCGCAAGCCACCTGAATATCACTGCGCAACTGCCCGACATTACCCTGGCAGTCATAAAGCAGCAATGTGTGCAGCACCGGTTGGGGAATTTTGATTTTCATTCCGATACGATCGGCTTCCTTGCTTAAAAACTCCCGCACCATTTCATACCGTTCCAGCACCGTCCGTTCGGCTAGAGGCGGCAGTTCGATCACCATGGGAATCCGTCGTCGGAACGTGAACAGCAAAGAGGATTCGGCCTCTTCACTAGTCGCCGCAATGACCAGCACCTGTACCTTGCGGGGCTCTCCGGTTTCCCCCATACGCCGGAACGTGCCTTTATCGATCAAATGAAATAATAACTCCTGCCCTTCCGGCGGCAGCCGATGGACCTCATCCAGAAACAGTACACCGCCATCAGACTGTTCGACCAACCCTTCCTTCGCGCCGTCCGCGCCGGTAAAGGCCCCCCGGACATAGCCAAATAACTGGGATAACAGCATCTGGGGATTTTCCGCATAATCGGCGCAGTTAAAAGCGATGAATTTTGCTTTCCGGGAAATCCGTTCGCATTCCACGGCGTACCGGTACATAGCCTCTGCCAGATAGCTTTTCCCCGAGCCGGTCGGCCCCAAAATCAGGGTATGCAGGCCAAAGGGAGGATACAGGACCGCCGCCTTGGCCTGTTGAATTTGTGGTTTCAGGGTGCCCGACCAGCCGACCACCTGTCTGAAGGTAGCCGCAGCCTGCCGGTTAATCTCCGGCAGTTTTTCCCCGCTCTCGCCGACAGCCTCCGACGGTTTTGCTTCACTTCCCTTCGCCGGCATATCAGGCAGCCGTTCCCGCCGGAGCTGCCCTACAGTAAAGCGCGACACAATAAATCCTTCCTTATTCAATTCAGCCGTCAGTTCCCGGTCGGAAATTTTCGCCCGTTTCGCCAGAATGGTCTGAAAGGCCTCCAGCAAATAGGGTTCGCGGCGCTTTCTTGAATCAGGAAGCTGCAACTCATTGCGCAGTGAAGTCACTTCGTCGCGGCGAATTTTCAATATTCCGGCTATTTGATCGTCAGTATATGGATTTTTTTTATCTTCAGCATTGACAATTTCCAGTAACTTCTTTTTCAAATGGCAGTCACCTCGTTCAAGAAGTTTACATATTTATTCCGCATTTCTACTACATTATACCTATTTATCCAGTCCAATAAAATAGAAGGATAAAATAAAATTATGGCGACAGCAACTGGTAGACAAAATAAAGGCCGGTACCTGCGCACCGACCCTGCTATCACATATCCTGGAACATAAAGCGCCCGCTAAAAGGACACCGCCACCCGGTGAATTGCGGAAAATCCCTGTTGGGACAGATCAATAATTTGATTATCCACCGTTCTCACCACAGGCATATTGGAACCATTAGGACGAAAATACACAATCTCCGCTTCCTTGCCATCAGCCAGAATAATTTTATTTTGCAGTAAATCATCCTGAAACCGACTGATAAACACATTGCAAATCACCGGGTCCAATTTGCCAAACATCTCTTTTGATAAAAAATCCAAACTGGAAAATGGCGCTCCAAATTTGTTTTGGCAAGCCCGTGCATGAAAAGCATCGGCTACGGCAATCACCTTGGCATAGGGATGAATCCGGTTACCGTCAACCCCAGTGGGAAACCCGGTGCCGTCCACATGCTCCCGGTGCTGGACAATTCCTAAAATAGTCTCACCGGAAAGGCCTTTAGTCTTTCGCAACATAGCTGCCGCTTCAGCGATATAGGCCTTATTGTGGGCTACTTCATCGTCCTGCACCATAATATTGCCTGCGTGATGAAGCAGGCTGGCCAACGCCACATCACGGACTTCCTGGTCGTTCCAGCGCAATTGGCGGGCGATAAAGCTAGCTAAAAAAGCAACCTTCATCGAATGCTGCAGAATAAAATCAGTCATAGGACTTTCCTGCGCCGCCACCAAACATGTGATCACTGACCGGTTACTCAACAATAACCGGTGAATATCATAAGCCGAATCTTTCAGAGCGGGAACAGGGATCAGCTTTTGCTTGCGGATAAACTCGAAAGCCTGCTGCACATTATTGGATACATAGCCATACTCTTCCTCAAATATTTGCTGCCGGGACGGAAGTGGTCCCTTCTCTTCTTCCCTCTCGTCGCAAGGCTCTTCCTGTCCCGCAATATAAACATGCGAAATATTCCAGGTCTGCAGCAAATGAATATGACGTCCTGTTAGCTCGACTCCCTTGCCCAGCAGCACCTTGCCTTTTGGCGATATTACGGCATCCGCCAATACTGATCCCACTGCCAGGTCCTGCACATCCACTATTTGTCCTCCGGCCATGTCCTATCACTTCCTCCTGTGCTTCACCGAATCAAAGACAACCAAACCCTGCTTTATAAGCATAACATTGTAAGCCCATCGCCACTAATTCTTCATCCTACAAACTACTACATTTTCTTGGAAAATCCTTTAAACCACTTCATAAAAATACAAATATCGACTCTGTCTAAAAAAACAAGGGACATTTCGGTATCGCCTCACCATTCTTAAACGAATATAAACTAACAAAAATAAATATACAGAATATTAACTCACGAAAATCTATTGCATTTTTACTTTATTACACATTATAATACTCAATATAAAATATATACGCCTATCCGGGACACTCATATCCCGGATACGGACAAGGTACTAAAACAAACGGTACGAAGAAGTATCAACTGGCACTCTGTGCGCCAGTTGATTTTTTTATTTCTTCCGCTTTGTCACACCGCAGACTAACATAACCAAACATTTCATAACATAAACCATATTAAGATCCCGGCCTCGTCCTGCGGTGTTGCAAATACACATCCGGAAACCACTTCCGGCTAATAAACAAACAAGGAGGAACAAGTATGAAGAAAAGTTTGTGGTTAGTATGTCTCACCGTGTTGCTTACGGCCGCCTTGCTGGCAGGCTGCGGCAACACCCAAAAAGCGCCCGAGCCACCCAAGACGGTTGAGCTTAACGTGTCGGCAGCCGTCAGTATGAAAGACGCCCTGGAAGAAATTCAGAAAAATTTTGCCGCCAAAAATCCCAACATCAAGCTGGCCTATAATCTGGGGGCATCCGGTTCGCTTCAAAAGCAAATCGAGCAAGGAGCTCCCGCCGATGTTTTCATCTCCGCCGCACCAAAACAAATGGATGAATTGTCCGATAAAAACCTGATCAATAAAGATACCCGCAAAAATCTGGTGGAAAATAAACTGGTTGTGATTATTCCGAAAGATTCCAAACTTTCTCTCGCCAAATATGAAGACTTGGTTGGTCCGGAGGTTCACAAAATCAGCATCGGTGAAACAGCTACTGTTCCGGCCGGCCAATATGCCCAGGAAGTCTTAAAAAAGCTGGGTATTTGGGATCAACTTCAGGATAAGCTGGTTCTGGCCAAAGATGTCCGCACCGTATTGACCTATGTGGAAACAGGCAATGTAGATGCCGGCATTGTATATAAAACCGATGCGGCAGTCAGCGATAAAGTAAAAGTCGCCGCTACGGCACCGGAAGGTTCCCACAAGCCGATTATCTACCCCATCGCCATTCTGGCAGGAACCAAACAATTGCAAGCTGCCGAAGCATTCACTGCCTATCTGACCACGCCGGAGAGCAAGGCTGTTTTCGAAAAATACGGTTTTACTATGAGCCAATAGAAAACCACTGCGAAGGATGAATGACCTATGGCCTTAGTTGAATGGCAGCCCGTACTACTTTCTCTCAAAGTTGCGTTCATTTCCCTGGTATTTGTATTCCTGTCGGGCGTTTCTGCCGCTTATCTTATGAAAAATTTGCAAATACCGGGTAAAGCAGCCATTGAAGCACTGTTTACCCTGCCATTAGTCTTGCCGCCTGTCGTTACCGGCTTTGTCCTGTTGGTTTTAATCGGCAAACAGGGCCCCGTCGGCATCCTGCTGACCAGATACTTTGATACCCAGATTATTTTTACGCCGGCTGCCGCCGTTTTAGCTGGCACAGTTGTTTCTTTTCCCCTGATGTATCAGAGTACTAAAGGCGCTTTAGAAAGCATTGACCCTACTTTGGAGGATGCGGCCCGGACACTGGGCTCCAGTGAATGGCGGGTTTTCTGGACGGTTACCGTCCCTCTGGCCTGGCCGGGCCTGCTGTCAGGCATGGTGCTTTCCTTTGCCAGGACCTTAGGCGAATTTGGCGCTACCATTATGATTGCCGGAAATATTCCGGGGAAAACCCAAACCATCCCGCTGGCGATTTACTTCGCCGCCGAATCCAATGATTTAACCATAGCAGGTTTGTATGTGCTAATCATCAGTGCCGCCACCTTCTCTTTAATCTTCGGCTTAAATCACTGGAAGCTCGGGAAATAAGAAATAATGCTTTGCCGGGAGGATGACTTTGATGCTTACTGTTGATATTACTAAGAAATTATCGCACTTCACACTGCGCATCCAGTTTTCTATGGAAAACAAAATTCTTGTATTATTCGGTCCTTCCGGCTGTGGCAAAACAACGATTCTCCGTTCCATTGCCGGATTGCTTAAGCCGGACGAAGGGAAGATCGTATTCCGCAATAAAACCTTTTTCAGTTCTGCGCCCCATACCTTCTTACCCCCCAGACACCGCAACGTGGCCTATATGTTTCAGGACCTGGCACTCTTTCCCCACCTGGATGTCAGCAACAACATCTGGTACGGAGTTAAAAAGCCTACCCCCAAAAGCCATGTCCTCTATCAGAAATTGCTTTCTTTGCTCAAAATCGAACATCTGCCCGGCCGGACCATTCATCAGTTGTCCGGCGGCGAAAAACAGCGGGTTGCCCTGGCCCGGGCTCTGATGTCCGAGCCGGAAATTCTCTTGTTGGACGAACCCTTATCCGCCCTGGACGCCGAGACCCGTTACGAATTGCAGGACGAGCTGAAAAAGCTGCAGGAAATCTGGCAAATCCCCTTTATTTTGGTTACCCATTCGCCTGAAGAGGCCCTGGCCATGGGCAACGAAGTCTTGTTCCTGCAAAAGGGACATGAAGTTCCCGAACCGCCCCCATCCTGGCATCGCAACGCCAATGGATCATCGTCCGGTTCCACTGCTGCAAACCTACAATTCTTTTATTAATAAATAATGATTACACTGTAATTGAGGAGGAGACATTATGAGAAAAAATGTATTAATAGGACTAATTGTATCTGCTTTGGCAGGCATCCCCGCCGCCGGTTTTGCAGCTACCGCCAATACCGCCAGCGACTCCTGGACCTTCAGCGGTGATGTACGGCTCCGTTTCGACAAGCAGGCCAACTTTAACAAGGATGACTTTGACGCCAGCAAGTACCGTATACGCTTAAACGCCGGCTATAAATTCAGCCCCGAATGGCGTTTTGACACCCGCATCACGGTAGGTGAATCATTATTCAGTACAGGGCCAAAATCTACAACCGGGTACACCACTGTACCGGACGACGTGCAAATTGACATTGCCAGCCTGACCTACAAACAACCCGACTGGTCGGCTACCATGGGGCGCCAGAAATTCACTATCTTTGAAGGATTGGCGGTCAGCATGGATGACGGGCACAACATCGGTGATGCGGGCTACTCGGCTGCCGACAACCGCCCCGATGGCGGACGGGCCCGTAACTATCCCGGCTTGCAGGGCGTTAAACTGCAAAACAAATCGGGCAAGGTGAATTTCACTTCCTTTTACGGCAACCTCAACGACCGGAATGACAACGGCGCCAATTATAACGTGAAAGGCGTCGCCGCTACGACTCCGATCGATAAAGTAAATGTGGGGGCCATGTGGTACACAACCGATTCCTCCGTATTCGGCACCGATCTAACTAAATATCCCGGATTAAAAAACGGAACTAAAACCGGGTATTCCTTAACGGCCAATACCAAATTGTTTAAGAACTACCTGTATACCGGTACCGAGTATATTTGGGGTCTGGCCGACGACCATGATAAGGCCTGGAAACTGATAGCCCGCACACCGGCCACCAAAAAGCCGGGCGATATGCAATATAGCGTGGAATACCGCAATATCCAGCAATATGCTTTAGATTATTCCTCTTACATAGGAACAACTTCCTATAACGGCCTGTCCAGCGCTTATAAAAGCATCGCGTACGGAGACTATACTTACTGGGGCGTTACCGCCAAACGGCAACTAACCAAAAACACTTCCGCCAGTCTCTTCTACGAGAAGTATAATCCGCAAAGTCACGGCAGTACGGCTGCCAAACAATCCCAAGTTGAAGACAATGTCTACCGTCTGCAAGTAGACGTAGCCTTCTAAATTTCAATACCCTGCTTTTTACAATACCCTCCATATTGTAAAATAAAAGAAACGTACCGGAACCAAGCTCCGGTACGTTTCTCCATAAAAACTAATTGTCATTTTATAACCATAACATCGGTGGCTTTTACCAGAGCTGCCACCGAATCGCCTGGCTTTAAGCCCAACTCATTAATCGAATCCATCGTAATGGCAGCCACAATTTCATTTCCTTTATAATCCATAACTACCTTGGCCATCACCTCTCCCCTCACCACTTCCTTCACCGTGGCCTGCAGTTTGTTTCTGCCGCTGATTTGCATAAACCCCGTCTCCTTTTCTCTTTTTTTACAGTATATGAAAAGCACTATGCTCTAAACTAGTAGAGTATCCTGGCGGTCCTATGAGAAAGTATCTCCCGGCTAAGCACCGCCTATGCACTGCCGGTTGGAGCTGTTTCCTGATAAAAAGAATTCCCAATATAGTAATATTATAGTAGCTACCGGGCTAAACCCGCAAGCCGGTTTATTTCAATCGAATGGAGTTGATAGCATGACGGAAACGACGGTTTACACCCCCGAAGAAGTGGCAAAAATATTAAAAATATCACGGTTCACCGTGTACGAAATGATTAAACGCGGCGATTTGACCGCCTACCGGATTGGCCGGAAGGTTAGAGTGGAGGCACCGGATCTGGAGATTTATATTAATAAATCTAAAGGCCTGCCTGCCGCTGCACCGGCAAAACCCTATCCGCCCGACGCCCCCTTTGCCGCTCACGACGGCCTAATTCTCTGCGGCCAGGATATTATTCTCGACATCCTGACCAAACACCTGGAAAGGGAAATGCCCCATATCCAGTTTCTCCGGAAATACATCGGCAGCGTCGATGGCTTGCTGTCGCTCTACCGTGGCACGGCCAATGCGGTTACCGCTCATCTTTGGGATAGTGATACTGACAGCTACAATCTCCCTTATGTCCGCCATCTGCTGCCAGGACACCGTACGCTGATTATCAATCTGGTACACCGTATGGAAGGCTTCTATGTGACCAAGGGCAACCCGAAGCAAATCCATACCTGGCAGGACCTGGCCCGGACAGGTATCCGTTTTGTAAACCGCGAGCACGGTGCCGGCGCCCGGGTACTGCTGGATGAACAGCTTAGGCTGGCAGGCATCGAACATGCCGCCATTGCCGGCTATAACCATGAAGAGTTGAGCCATTTGGCAGTAGCCAGTTGTGTAGGCCGTGGAGAGGCCGATGTCGGACTGGGCATCGAAAAGGCGGCGCTTCAGGTACTTGCCGTCGATTTTATCCCCTTAAAAAAGGAACGCTATGATTTAGTCATCCGCAAGGAAGACATGGTCAAGCCGCAATTCCAAACACTGCTTTCCATTTTACGTTCAAAAAGCTTCCATAATGAATTGGCCGGTATGGGGGGCTACGATATATCCCAAACCGGCACTATAATAGCCGAAACCTAAAAAAAGCCTGACTGGCACAGTCAGGCTTTTACTCAGTTAGCCATCCACCTGCATGATTACATCTTCACCGGCGGTTACTTCTTCAGCCGGCGTGACAGCCACCGTTTTCCCGTCAACGCCGTTCACTCCAGTGATTACTATACTTTCGTCTGCTGCCAAGTTAAGAATCGACTGTCCCTGGCTGACAATCTGCCCCACAGTCACGACAGGAGCAGCGAGACCAGCTTCCACCCGGATGTTTAGCTGTAAAGCACCGGTATCCAACAGCAACGCAGCCGGCTCTTCGCTGTGTATTATTTTACCGTCTACCGGAGACAACACGCTGCGGTCCTGCGTACAAATCGCTACAATGCGCTCACTACTGCCGGAAAGAATCCGCCCACTGACAGGGGCATGAACCCGGCTGCCTGCCTGTGGCGGCAGAACAGGGCAAGCAGGCTCCGCCACCGGTTCTTCTTCCATGCTGCCCCATAAGGCAGCCATCTCCTCCCGGATACCGTCCGACTGGGTACCAAAAATAAATTGAAAATTATTCCCCACATCCATAATCCCGACAGCACCCAAACCAGCCAGTTCCTCTTTCTTTACGGCCTCGAGCCGCCGCACCGTTACCCGCAACCGGGAAATGCAGGCATCCAGCGCAGCAATATTATTTCTGCCGCCTAAGGTCCGTAAAAGCCGGCGCGCCGTTTGCTGTACGTCCAGTTCCTGCTCAGGCAGTGGCTCCTCTTCCCGCCCCGGCGTCTTTAGCTGAAAGTAATTGATGGAAAAATGAAATACGGCAAAATACAAAAGGCCAATACTTAACCCCACCGGCCACAGCCATAACTGGTGATGACCATATTTATAGGACAGCAGATAATCAATAAAAGAAGCTGAAAAAGTAAAACCCAGATGAATGTCCAGCCAACTGGTCAACAGCCCCGATACACCGGCCATGAGCACATGAAAAACAAATAAGGGCGGCGCCACAAAAATAAAGGTAAACTCAATCGGCTCGGTAATCCCTGTCAAAAAAGAAGTCAGTGCACCGCCGGCCATCAAGCCGCCAATCGCCTTGCGCCGCTCAGGCCGGGCATTACAGTAGATAGCCAAAGCGGCGGCCGGTAAACCAAACATCATAATCGGGAATTCGCTGGCCATAAAAATGCCCGCCGTGGGATCGCCGGCAAAATAGCGGTTAAAGTCACCGCGGATCAAGGTCCCGTCGCTGGTAACGAAGTGACCGAACTCATAGAGAAACGCCGGATAATAGACATGATGAAGACCAATGGGAATGAGCAGCCGCTTGCCGGCGGCAAACAGGGCCGGACCGGCACTGGAGTTCACGGCCCAATGGCCGACAGTATCAATGCCGGCTTGCATAAAGGGCCAGACAATCTGCAGTAAGAGCGCCATCACCACCCCCGCCACCGCCGTCACAATCGGCACAAACCGCTTTCCGGCAAAAAAACCCAGTACCTGCGGCAGCCTGATCCGGTGAAACCGCCGGTACAGAACGGCAGCAATCAGCCCCATGGCAATACCGGAAAAAACGCCCATGTCCACGGCGGGATTGACCGATTTGAGCACCGCTAAAAAAATCAGATGGCCGACAACCGCCGCCAAAGCGGCAACAGCCTGCCCTTCGGAAAAACCAATCGCCACCCCGACCGCAAATAAGAGCGGCAGATTGGCAAATACCGCCATTCCCGCCTCCCGAACGGCAGGCATATGGAGCAAGTCTTTCTCACCAAAGCGCAACAGTAGTCCGGCTGCCGGCAAAACTGACACCGGCAGCATCAAAGACCGTCCAATTTGCTGCAAATACTGGAACATATTCTTCAAAGGAACCTCTCCTCTATTGCGGCATACCAGAACACAAGGGCATCAGAAAGCTTCTGATGCCCTTGTGCTGAAAAATTCTTTATGGCATGAATTCGGCTTATTGTATTTTTACATGCATACGTTCGCCGCGTTTCACCTGTTTCCCTGCTTCGACCACGATGGAACCCTCACCTAGGTTGGTAAACACCACCGGCGTAATGACCGAAGGTACCTTAGCCTGAATAGCAGGCAGATCGGCTTTCAGGATGAGCTGTCCGGCTTTCACCCTGTCGCCCTGACTAACCAACGAAGTAAAGCCTTCGCCTTTTAAATTCACCGTATCAATGCCAAAGTGAACAATCAATTCCAGCCCGCTGTCCGCCGTAATACCCACGGCATGCTTGCTGTCCAGGATGCTGGTCACCGTTCCGTCAACCGGCGAAGCAATTTCCCCGCTGACCGGCTCAATGGCGAAGCCGTCGCCTACGATCTTTTGCGAAAATACCTGATCGGGAACTGCTGTCAACGGCAATACCTTGCCGGTCAAAGGAGCTACGAAGGAAGCAATCACACCCGGAGCAGTGCTGGCGGCCGTTTCGGCTGCCTGCTGTACAGCCGGTGCCTGGCCAGCTACCTCCTTGCCGGAAAGGATACCCTGAATCTGTGTTTTTAGTATGTCCGATTTAGGTCCAAAGATAATCTGCAGATTGTCGCCCACGACCATGACACCGGCAGCGCCAAGTCCTTTTAAGCGGTCTTTCTTTACCGCACCAATATCCTTTACACTGACCCGCAGCCGGGTAATGCAGGCATCCAGGTGAGTCAGATTACCTTTGCCTCCCAACGCAGCCAGCACATCGGCCGCCAGGCTGCCCGACGCTCCCTGTTCATTGCCTGCTTCTGCCTCGCTGTCATCTTCACGCCCCGGAGTTTTTAAATCCCAGGTGCGGATGGCAAAACGGAAACCGAAATAATAAATAGCCGAGAACACCAGACCTACCGGGATAACCAGCCACCAGTCAGTGCGGTTGGGGATGACGCCAAACAGCAAATAGTCAATAACACCACCGGAGAAGGTCATACCGATTTTTACATTTAAAATATGCATCAGCATAAAGGACAGTCCGGCAAACAGGGTGTGAATCCCGAACAAAGCCGGTGCCACAAACAGGAAAGAAAATTCAATCGGTTCGGTAATGCCTGTCAGGAAGGAAGTCAGCGCGGCCGAAGCCATAATACCGGCCACAGCGATTTTCTTTTCCGGTTTGGCTTCATGATAAATGGCCAGCGCCGCTGCCGGCAGGCCAAACATCATGAAAGGGAATTTACCGGTCATAAATGTACCGGCGGTAAAAGCAACGCCATCCTTTAACTGAGCAAAGAAGATACTCTGGTCACCGTTTACAATTTGCCCGCTCTTGCTGACATATTCACCGAATTGATACCAGAACGGATTGTAGAAGATATGATGAAGGCCGAAAGGAATCAGAGCCCGCTCAATAACGCCGAAAATAAAAGCTGCCAATGTCTTGTTGGAATCAATCATATTGCGAGAGAACAGCGTTAAGCCCAATTGAATTGGCGGCCACACAAAGGTCATCACAATACCCAGGATCAGAGCCGCCGCTGCGGTAACAATGGGCACAAACCGCTTACCGGCAAAAAAACCAAGATAGGAAGGTAATTCAATGGTATAAAACCGTTTGTACGCCTGAGCCGCCAAGATACCGACAATAATACCGCCAAACACACCGGTTTGCAGGGTCGGTATGCCTAGTACACTGCTATAGGCCGGATTGCCGGCAATCATATCCGGCGTAATGCCGGCCACCAGTCCCATGGTCACGTTCATAATCAGGAAGCCGACAATAGCCGCCAGCCCGGCAACGCCCTCGCCGCCGGACAGGCCGACAGCCACGCCTACCGCAAACAGTAAGGAAAGATTGCCGAAAATAACCCCGCCGGCCTGCTCCATAACCTTGGCCAACGCATGAATCACCTGATTGTCCAGCATCGGCAGCAGACTAATGGCCGCCGGATTCTGAAATGCGTTGCCGAAGGCCAGCAGCAACCCTGCCGCTGGCAGCAACGCTACAGGCAGCATTAACGATTTACCTACCTGTTGTAAAACACCGAAAGATTTTTTTAACATAATAGTTCTCCTCTCAAATCATTATCTATTATTGTTGGATAACCTGCCAGTAACAGACTTGCCCTGCCATGCGGCACAGTCACCTCCTTAAAGGAAAATAAAAAAGCATGAGCCGTAGTGAGGACAACTATTTGGTCCTCGCTATCAACTCATGCCTGCTTTACCAGTAACACGTTGTACCTTATGCACTTATTTCAGCCGAATTTACTGCGGAGCCGCTCCAAATGGATGGTCAGATACCCGATTTCGGCCTCAGGCACCTTAAGCTTCAACTCTTGCCCGATCATCTCGCCGACCTGGCAGGCCAACTCGTAGGACTCGGCAAAATCCCGCTTCAATTGCTCCACGAAAGGATTCTCAATGGTTGTTAAGGTAACCAGCCTGTGAATACAGCTTTGCAAATGAGTCAGCAGCCTCGTGTAATTCAGGCTGCCCTGCTCCTGCAGGGAACCGGTCTTTTTCTCAATATGCTGCAGCACCTTATTGATAATCTGGGAATACTTCAAACTTTCACTGACGGAACGGTTGTGCCTGGCGGCATGCAGATGGAGGGCAATAAAACCAATTTCCTCACGGGGAATGATTACCTGCAGCTTCTCAGCCAATAGCCCGGCCCCCTGCTGAGCCACCTGGAATTCGTCAGGATACAGTGCTTCAATCTCGGAAATGAACGGATTTTTTATTTCCATCCCCTGGGCCAAACGAATGAGGGTAAAATTGATATGGTCGGTCAGAGCTACATATACCCGGGGATGCAAAGCCTGGCCAAGACGCTGTTTTGCCAGTTCGATAATCTCTTCGGTAATCCGGATCACTGCCGGATCAACCTGTTCAATCAAATTGAGTGCCTGCTGCTCCGCTACTCCTGCCGGGACCACATAAATTTTCTCATATTTCGGATTGGTCAGTAAATCGCCAGTCTTGCGGCCAAATCCCATCCCTTTACCGAGTAAAATGACATCCTGACCATTTACAGTATTGGCAATTACCGCATTGTTGCTCAAAACCCGCTGTACCGAAAATGGTCCCTGTATCGTAGACAATGATGACTCCTCCCTGCTTATAAAAGGGAATAGCCAGTAAGAATAATCTGAGTCAGGTTTCCCTTCCCCGCTTATCCTTACTGGCTAATGCCGTTACCGTAACACGCCAGTTATCTACTCTAGGAATAAATATAGCATATCCGCTTCCGTCTGGCAAGTAGCATTCTTTTCTTTTTCAAATTGCCTCACCACATCCGGCTTACTCCGCAGTTTCCACCGTTTCGTTGGCGGCTTCCAGCAGCAGCCGGGCCGTCTCCTCCGTGGTAATCAGCACATTGATAAACCGCCCGCGTAGCGCTCCCAGAATCGCCGGCACCTTGTGAGCTCCTCCGGCTACCGCAATCGAGTAATCCAGGCCTTTCAGAATATCCAGATCAATGCTGATCGTCCGGTCGGCCAAATCCAACTGAATGCGCCGCCCTGCCAGGTCATAGAACCGCGAACAGATGTCGCCGGCGGCACCGGCCCGCCCCAGTGCTTCCTGTTCCTGCGGCGTAATATACCCGGTGGACAGCACCGAACTGGACTCGGAAAAAGCCCCAATGCCGACGACGGCAATCCGAACCTTATGCCACAGATTGGTGACTGTTACACAACTGTCATCCTGCAGAATGGCCTCCTTGGTTTCCCGCTTGGAAGTAATAATCGGTGCATAAAAGTAATACGGCTTGGCCTTAAAGGCCTGGCTCACTTTCCCGACAATCGAGTTGACATGATTGTCGCTTTCCAGATTGCCCGGACCACCGCACAGGGCCACAATCTGGCTCTGCGTCGGCCGTTGGTTGGGCGACGGTTTCAGAGCATTGGCCACCTCTTTCATGGTACTGCCCCAGCTAATCCCGATGGTATCACCGTCCTGGACAATACGGGCCAACAGTTCGGCACAGGTTTTACCCAGCGCCTGCCGTTCCGAATCCTCTTGGACCCGCTGGGATGATACGATATACACCTCTTTTAGACCAAACAACGTTTCCAGCTTGTTTTCCAGGGCATAATACGGTTTCAGATCATCCCGGACCGTAATCGTGATCAACCCTTCCTGCCTGGCTGTCTTAATCAGCCGGCTGATCGTTGTCCGGTGAATGCCGAGTTTACGGGAGATTTCATCCTGTGTCAGATTGTCCGCATAATACATGCTGGCTACTTTCACCGAAAGCCGGTCTTTTTCCCATTCATCCATACAATTCTATAGCTCCCTATTTCCTGGTATCAGGCCGAACCGCCGGCGGCAAAATCAGTGCACATGGTAAATTTCTGTTCATAGCTGGTATCAGCGGCGCGATTTACACAGCCGAATACGCGAAAATAATGCTGCAGGCACTCAATCACAGCCTCTTCTCCCAGCATGCCTTCATCAGGATAGCTGACAGACGGTGGGACAAGGCGGGTTTCAGCCGCAGCCGCCTTGGTCAGATCGGTGAAAATATTAACCTTGCTGATGCCACAGCGGATGGCCGACTCCAGCCGTTCGTCACCGGTACCGGAGCCACCATGCAACACCAGGGGTACTTCGACAGCACTGGCAATTTCCACCAGCCGCTCCAGATCGAGCCGCGGTTCTCCCTTATACTCGCCATGGGCAGTACCGATAGCAACCGCCAGGCTGTCAACCCCTGTTCTTGTGACAAACTCCCGGGCCTGCCCCGGCTTGGTAAAGAGATCCTTGGCCACAGCATCAATCTTTTCGTATTCGAGGCCAACGCCGACATGGCCCAGTTCGGCTTCCACCGTCACATCAACGGCATGGGCCATTTTGACAATCTCCGCCGTAACCTTGATATTTTCTTCAAACGCCAGTTGCGAGGCATCAATCATCACCGAGGTAAACCCGGCCCGAATCGCCCGGACAATAGCGTTATAGCTGGCGCCGTGATCCAGATGGAGCGCCACCGGAACATCGGTCTTGCCGGCATAGAAGGACACCATGTGGGCCACTTCCTCCGGACTTAAGTAACCGAAATGCACTTCCGCCAAGCCAAGAATAACCGGGCAGCGGCTCTCCTGACTGGCCCGGATAATCGCCCGCAGGCTGTGGGAATCCCAGGCATTAGGCTGGGCAATCGCATATTTATTCTTTTTGGCCATGTTGAGCATTTGTCTGGTATTGACTAGCATCCCATGTCACTCCTTATAATTTGATGGCTATTTTTAAGCCTTCACCTTTTTTAACCATTTCAAAGCCGTCGATCAGCTGTTCCAACGGCAGCACGTTGGTTATAATCTTGTCGGCATCGACAATTTTATTAGCTAGCAGTTGATATCCCTTGATATTCTGGGCGATGCTTGAACCGTAAGCGCCAAATACCGAAACTTCTTTATAGTGGATAATATTCATGTCCAGCGCATTGATCGCCGCATCTTTCGGCAGTCCCGCAAAGAAGCTGACCTTCCCGGCCTTCCGGACAGCCTGCAGCGCCTGTGCCTGTGCCACCGGCACGGAGCAGGCCGTAATAGCAACATCAACGCCCTTGCCGTTGGTAAGTTTTTTCACTTCTTCTATTAGATCACACTCTTTGGAATTAATCAAATGATCGGCGCCGCACTTGCCGGCCAGTTCCAAACGGGCCTGCCCAATATCGGCCAGAATAACTTTAGCTGCTCCCCGTGCCCTAGCCAGCGACACATGCATGGCCCCGATCGTTCCCGCGCCAATAACCAGCACCGTATCACCAAGCCCGATATTCAAGTATTCCTGGCCGTTGATGACGCAGGATAACGGTTCGGTAATGCTAGTGCCCAACAGGTCGGCATCTTCCGCCAATTTAATTACATTGCCGCTTTTCACTGCCCGTTCGGGAATTTTGATATACTCGGCAAACCCTCCGTCCAGATTGTAGCCAAAGGTGGCGATATTGTCGCAGAGGTTGCTCTTGCCTTTCAGGCAGTATTCACAGGTCCCGCAAGGCATAATCGGAACCAGACAGATCTTGTCGCCAATCTGGTAATTTTCCACTTCATCGCCCATTTTTTCAATAACGCCTGTCAGCTCATGACCGGTAATCCGTGGCGGCGTCACATTGGCCTGGCCAAAATTATAAATTCTCACATCGGTACCGCAAATCGCACAGTATTTTACCCGGACCAATATATCACCCTTGCCAATCTCCGGTATGGCTCGCTCTTCAATACGGATATCCTTCGGACCATAATATACGGCTGCTCTCATGTTGTCATCCCCCTAATTATCTTTTCACATTTGTGATCAATAAATATCATTTGTGATTACACTCTTACTCTACAAGAAAACTGCACCCTTGTCAATGCTAAGACGTATTTTCAAACCAATAAAATGTTCATAGCGAGTGATTTTTGCGCCAGACAAAGCCACATTTTACCCGCAGGCAGCCCCTATTTCAAAACACGTTAACAAAGTATGGTACAAAAAGCGCTGTCAGGGGCGTCTCGGATAGTTTGAAAACATTCCCTGGGCCTAGTATCTTCTTATCTTCCGTTGATTACGCCGGAATTTACCATAACCAAATTAAAGAAAAATTAAAACTAATTCAGTAAGCTATATATGTGCCACAGGAACAGCGATGTAACAAGCACATCAACAGTTTCCAAAACTAACCGGTACATAAGAAAGGGGTTTTTCGTTTGTTGAATAAAAATAAAAAGGTCATGTCTTTGGTATTAGGTTTAGCAATGGTATACGGCGTCGGTGCCATGTCGGTGTATGCTTCTCCGCAAACAGAGCTTCCTGCCACCAATCTACCGGCTCAGGAACAGCAATGTCCCAATCCGAATCATTCCAACGACCCGAATTGCAAAAAACATCATAAACATTCCGACAAATGCAAATTAGAAGATAAAAAACCATCGCCGCCTAAAAAACAGGACAATGACAAGAAATCTTCCACCTGTTCAAACAAAGTAAACAATATCTCTAATTAAATTACTATTATATTGCGGTCAGCCTCCGGCTGGCCGTTTTTTCTTTTCCTGGTTGGATAAAATAATACCGGGAGGTGATCTTATTGACCATCATCAAGGAAACTATCAAAGGAAATTCTTCTAAAGTAACTTCAGGCGATCCCAAGCACTACGCCAATCAAAAGTCCGCCCGGGAAAATAACAACCAGAACCAGCCTGCCGTTCCTCCTGCCAAAGCATAAGCTTATGCAATTGGCGCTAAAATTTATATTATACTGTGTATATTCTGTATCTTTAGGGTAATACTATGACTGTCCACCTACATATAGCCAAATACACAATAACCCTCTCCCTAAACCAAGGTCACCAACGAAGCTGACCTTGGTTTTTCTTTGTAAAAGGGGGCCTCAATAAGAAATTAAGACAGTTTCTTGTAGGCAGGAAATCCGAAAGGCAGGTTCCTAAGAACCTGCCCCCTCGATGTCGAAATACTCATTCCCGAAAATGATTCGGTAAGTATGCTTCTTTTTGTAAATAAACAAACGTCAATCCATCTGATATATCTTTATGATTGAAAACCACATATCCGAGCCGCTTATACAGTTTAATATTTCGTTCGCTTTTAGAACTTGTAAATAATTCATATCGCTTGGAGGGATATTTACATTCTAGTTCTGAAAGCAGCCTCGTTCCCACCCCTTGTCCCTGTAAATCGGGGCGAACCATCAGCTTACCAATATACAGTGTATCATTTTGGAAATATGCACGAACCGATCCAACAATCACGTTATCTGCATCTACTGCTTTGAGAATAATACCCTTCTCATATTCTTGCTGCAATTGTTGCAATGTTTGCGTAAGCGGCGGGATATTTGGATTACTAAACAGTTTCGCTTCGCTTTGATACGCAAGGTACTGTAAGTTAAGTATTTCTTGCAAGTCTTGTTGTTCTGCCTTTATTATATTCATCAATATACCTCCTTTTATCCTTATTGGCATTTGTAGGGCATACCTGGGTACAGAAGCACTTGCTCAGCGACATTCTGCTGTTTTTTTTGTCTCTCAATTCAATATTAGTGCCTATTTTAATATCTAAATGGCAAATGAGAATTATGGGAATTTGTTTTCGCACAGTCTGACGTCCTCTAACTATCCATTTACCTGTAAGAGAGTAAATCTCGCGGATTAAACTAGGTATTGGGTTTATGTTTTTTCTATTCATGCCAGCCTCCACTCAAACATTGCCTTAGGGCTTGATTAAGGCACTTATTATCGTAGACATCTCATCAATATATTTATTTTGATGACCCATGCCGCCAAACGGAACGGTATATAGGTGGGCCCTAACACCAGATAAGTTGACTGCCTGTAATACGTATTTTTCAATTCCTTTAAGCAGAATAATAATATGGGAAGGCGCGTATTTCTCTATCCGTAACGCAAGAGAAGGAATACTATTTATTAAATTCTGCTGTCTGCTCGCTTTATCCATTCCGTTTACAGGTATTAGACACAAGTCATCAAGATAGAATCCGCTTTGCTGAAAGAAGCTGAGAAATTCTTGCCATCTTTTCGCCCGCATCGCCGGAAATACATTGGCAAAAGCAGTTTGGGTGTACTTGCAAAGTGAATCACCGGTATAAAAAAATGTGCCGGCTACTGGCGCGGATTCCCCAACTAACAAAACTCTCACTATATCAGGTTTAAAACCAAGTCTGATCTCTTCTATTCGCGAATCCATCACTTTTGCCATTACTACAATCCTCCGGGACTTAAACTTTGGGAACGGTTTCATAGGGACGCCAGGGGACGTTCCTTATTTGACAACTTTTTTGTTATTGCACCATGCAATATACTTTAGTATTCTACATCAACTTTCTTCTGCAGTTTAATTTATCCTGCCTGTTACATTAAAATCTTATTTGGTAATAATATATATGTCAAAAAAGGGCCGTCCCTATTTGTCCCTCTGTTGTTGAGGGCGGATTTTGTTTGGATACGATAGCTATGATTTCATTCTCTTCACAGTTCTTCAGGCATTCTCCGGTATAGTATCCTTTATCGGCCAACACGATAATTTCCGTCGTTTCAAGTTCTTGTTTAGCTTGCTCAGCCATAGGATAAAGTTGCCCTTGATCTGCCGGATTATTGATCACATCAACGGCAACAATCAGGTGATTTTTTGCATCAACAGCCGTTTGCATATTATAGGCTACTTCAAACCCCATATTGTTAACGCTCATAAGACGAGATTCCTGGTCCGTCAAAGAAACCTCGCCCGTTTTATCCACTCGCGCCTTGAGTTCAGTGAGCTCTTGAATACGTTGATTTACTTTGGCTAATTTCTGCTATTATACAACAAAAGTCCTCGTATCCTGAGGTGAGCTTTTCCTACTATACTGTTGTTTTCGCACAATCTGACGTCCCATTTTGTATTAATTTTGTATTAAGTGCTGCCTGCTTACCGGTGAACTGGTGTATAACCATGCTTAGATAGTTACTGTGTTACCATGGTTTTTCCGCCTCAATGGCCGGAGTTTCCTCCTTAGATAGTAATGTCGGGGTAATAAAGACAACGATTTCTGTCATTCCTTTGCTCCGGGTACTCGTTTTAAATAACCTGCCCACCAGTGGTAATTTATTGAGGATAGGGACAACTGTCTCATTGTGAATATCCTCTTCCTTTAGCAATCCACCAATGACGATGGTTTCGCCGCTTTTAATATTCATGGTTGTTTGTGCTTCTCGCGAACTGATTTTGGGAACTGTAAGCCCCTGTTGCGTTTCTTGTCCGCTCACGACATTAACAATGGTCTTTGCCTTAATGTTAAGGATGTCGCCATCCAGAACTGACGGCGTAGCGTATAACTCAATACCTACTTTTTTATATTCGACAGTAGGATTGCCATTATAGTCCTTACTAAAAATCGGAATCTCATCACCGGTTGATAAATAGGCTTCCAGGTTATTGGTCGTAATGACATAAGGCTTGGCTAATATTTTGCCAATGCTTTTCATTTTCTGCGCTGTACCTACGATCCCCGTTGTGATGCCTTTGCTAATGCCCGTAGCCTTGCCTAGTACGTCCGTGGCGTTAGCAGAACCATATTGCCGGGAATATTGATAGGTTCCAATAACATCTTGCCAGGCGATTCCCAACTTTTCTTCTTCATCCTTATTAATTTCCAAAACTTGAAATTCCACTCTAATGCTAGGTATCGGTTGATCCAGCGCCGCGATAACATCACCAATCTTTTTTATTGTCGCCGGATCGGCATTCACAATAATTCCCCTGGGATAAGGATTGAATACGACCCTATTATTAAGGCCAAACGTATTAAGTGTGTTTTTTAAGTCGGTTAAATTCATGTTTTTTACCGAAAAAAAGGATGCGCTAGTCAGTTTATCTTCTGTGGAGACGAAAAAAACATCATTTTTTTTGCTCCAATTCACGTTTACCACTGTTGCAATATAATCCAACAATTCTTCGGGCGTAACCTGAGTTAACTGTATAGACACCTGCTCCCTAATCCGACTGCTAATTAAAATTTTTTGTCCCAACAACTTAAAGGCGGTATTCAGTAAATCATGAACAGGATAATTAATGACACTCACATTGATTTTATCATTGATGACCGAAATATCATTGGCAAAAGTCTTTGCTACCGTCACACTACTAAAATCGAAAGTATCCGCACCGGCATGTACAGTATCCTTGCTGGTGGCAGATGATTCTTCTATATCCTGCTTGTCCGTATTTTCTTTTTCCTGTTGATCCTGTGTCTGTTTATCCGGGGTAAGGTTTGATATTAACGGCTTCCGGAAAAACGGAGGACTGATCTCTGCAGCTCTGGACACGGCAGCAGTACCAAAAGCGATCAATAAAATGATTATTAGACAAACAGGTTTTTTGGTATGTATTTTCATTGTCGTAAACTCCCTGATAAGTAGTTAATTTTCATCCGAAATCATATTACTATTTTTACATACTTTTACTTAAATTTCCATACTTTTCTTGTTTTAACTTCCATATATGAACAAATATTTAGGAAAATAGTTCAAACTGCTGATAAATAATTGAGTTATAAATTTTCAAAGGGGGGATTTTTATGCTCCAAACCATTAGTAATAATCAGTTGAATTTGCTGAATAAAAATTCGACCGTAAGTAATGGAAAAAGTAAAACCAGCTACGCAACCAGTTTCGACAGTTATTTGCAAGCGGCCTCAGCCCAGACAACAACGCCTGCCGTTTTTGGGACAGATGATGATTATGTTTGCTATATCAGACCATAAATCGGGGGATTTACTCAAGCTTGAAGAAGTGCAGTCCTACCTTTCTCAGTTTGTTTCTTCCATGGATTCGTTGCAGGAACTTTATCGCAACGTACTTAGCGTAAAGACAAGTATAGAAGCCCAGAAAAGGCAAATAGAGCTGGAGCAAAGAGTTCTGGACAGTTTAATGAAATATGGTAGTTAAAAGAAAAAGCGTATCGTAAAATGTTTTTCATTAACAGTTTTGCGATACGCCTTCTTTGCACAATGCCATTTTTATCAGGCTATTGCCCTCTATTTTTGTAAAGGTTGACTACATAATCACCGGCCATGCCGCCGTTTTTTCCTTTGGTTTCAAATGAGATTTGCCCGATGGGACCGGAAAGGAGGGAAAAGGGGATCTGATAGGTAGTCATACTGCCGGTCACTACACCGTTGCTGTTCGCAAGCGGGACATTCTTATATATTTTAATCTGCTTGCGAGGAAGAACATTCCTGTTTTGATAAAAAACCTCTGAACCCAGCTGGGGATAGCCTGTATATTTAACATACAGATATAAACTATTGCCAGTGATAGTATTTTTGCCGACAGGCGAGTGGTTGACAATATCAATCCATTCGTACGCTTGGTCCGGACCTACTTTTACAATGGTGGCTTTTGATACGGCCGGTACAGGGACCGCATAGGTAGCAGGTATTTGGATAAACATGCTAAAAAGCAGAGTAGCTAAAATAAAAAAACGTTTCATCAGTTGTTCCTCTCCTAAAAAAGGGAGCTATTGCCTTAAGAAACCGGCTAATAACTCCCTTACAATGTGTTATTTTAAATAGAGATTATTCACAAAGTCATAGGCACTACCACTATTAATTCCTTTTGCATCTACATAGATTTGACCAATATTGCCGGTTTTAGGCCCTGGTAATCCATTTTTCTGAATAGCGTAAATTACTATTTCGCCTGCCATGATACCACCAGGTCCATTAATATATTTTGTATTGGTTATTTTATAATACTGTTTTGGGATCGCTTTCCCGCTTTGGTAAATCACTTCTGAGCCTAGAATACCCACATAATGTACCTGCAGGTAAATAGTATTGCCTACAATAGGATTGTTTTGGTTCAGGATAGCTGGGCTAGTGCCTTGGCGTTCTATCCAATTTCCGCCAGAATCCATTCCAACTGCTTCAATAATTGTTTTAGATAGGGGCGCTGCAGGCGCTGCAGTTGCCGCAGGTGCTACGGCAACCACCATAAAAAGCATTACTATTAATAGAAATAACTTTCGCATTACTAACCACTCATTTTGTAAATATTTTCCATATTTAACATTATAATATAATTAATTTAAGATAAATTCAAGTTATTTTCAAATTAAATTTAAACAATTAAGTGATATAATAAAAGTTTTAATTTAAAATATACTCGAAAAGGTAGGACTAAGCGCTCCGAGTTAGGCCTGGCAGGTTACACATGCTGCGCTTTTCATAGATGGTGAGGTGTTTGTCTTTAAGATTATAGAAAATCGGAAATGATCAAGAATGGAGTTAGTGAAAGAACGAAATAAGACAATGCCACGGTCCTTCTGCCTGTGTTCCCTTATCGCTTGCTTTTCTTGTTTTAACTTCCATATATAAACAAATATTTAAGAAAATAGTTCAAATTGCCGATAAATAATTGAATTATAAATTTTCAGGGGGGGAACTTTATGCTCCAAACCATTAGTAATAATCAGCTGAATTTGCTGAACAAAAATTCTACCGTAAGTAATGGAAAAAGTAAAACCAGCTACGCAACCAGTTTCGACAGTTATTTGCAAGCGGCCTCGGTCCAGACAACAACGCCTGCCGTTTCAGGAACAGATGATGATTATGTGATCAGCCCGGAAGATAAAGAAAAGTATTGCGGTATTTGTACTTGGCCTGATACTGGCAAAACGATTTACTACCCACCGGATAACGCTCCAGGGAGTGTAAAAAAAGCTTGGGTGGAAACCATGAAATCGCTGAGCGAGGAAGAGCGCTTCCAGGCTAAAATCCCTATTCACTTTGCTATGTCAGAAAATAAATCTGGAGACTATCTCAACTATGAAGAAGCCCAGTCCTATCTTTCCTCTTCAGTTTCTTCTATGTCCTCTTTGCAGGAGCTATATCGCAAGTCCATTGACAACAATCAAAGAGCGCTTGGTGGCCCTTCAATGAGTAAAGCCAGTATCGAAGCCACTAAAAAAACAATAGAATTGGAAAAAAAGGTTCTGGAAAGTTTAATGAAATATGACCGTTAAAAGAGAAAGCGTATTGCAAAACGTTCTTCACGAAGTGTTTGGCGATACGCTTTCTCTTGCATTTTTGTATAGGACTACTCCACACTTATTGATAAGAGAAAAGCGGAATTATGGAGGTATTTATAAAGTTCTTGGTTGTGGGGTTGAAGTAGATGCATATGTACCTGTAAGAATTAATAAAAATGATGCTTCTGTAACATTCATTTACAATTAGGAGTAAACAAGTAAAAAAGCAGGGGCAGGCATTTTGTTATTTAAATAAAGAACAAAATGCCTGCCCTTGTTTTTGCACCCACGGTTAGACCGAGTCAACCAAATTAATATTGAAAGGAGTGCAACTATGAATTTGTCGGAACAATGGATTTTTCCAGTTTCATCAAATTGTATTTATAGTGGCGTATCACAAGTCTTGTTTTAATATCCGCTCTGCTTGTTCATAATCACGATTACTGTAAGCTTCTATGGCCTTGGACAACCTTTTTCCTACAAAATCCAAAAACATACATCCCCCATACTGTCCATAATGGCTTTCATTAAAATATTATTTTATATAAAAAATAACCGCCCCCTCCAAAAAATGGGCGGTTACACTACCAGCTCCGGGCAGACCAAATGTCCAGATACAGTCTACCGTTCTTCGCTTCCATATCATGGAATTCTTTGAAATTCATTTGAAAATATCCCCATTACAAAATTTCTACATGTTCCATTATATTCCTTCATTGTATTTAACTTCATTTTATTATCCTTTTTTTACATTTTTCTGCAGAAAATGACAAACAAGATTTTACCTATGATATTATGTGGCTTATTTCGCTTACTAAAACTGACTAAAGTCTATAAAAATAACAAATAAGCCCCTGTCTGCAATTTTAAGGCGAAATGTTGCAAACAGGGGCTTATCCTTATTTTACTATTTTATGACGAAAGTCTTTCCTTCTGGAAGAAACCGTCCGCCGCCCGGTAGGAGGAGCGCACCAGGGGGCCGCTGGCGGCGTGGAGGAAGCCGAAGCTTTCCGCCAGCTCCCGGTAGTGCACAAACTGCTCGGGTGCGACGTATTCTTTGATGGCAATATGCTGAGCTGACGGTGCCAGATATTGCCCTACGGTCAGGAAGTCACAGCCAATAGATCGAAGATCGGCCAGAACAGCAGCCACTTGAGCCGGGGTTTCCCCCAGCCCAACCATAATGCCCGATTTGGTCTTAATGTGAGGGGCTTGGCGTTTCACATAGTCCAATACGGCCAGAGACCGTTGATAGTTAGCCTGCGGGCGAACCTCGCTATAGAGGGCAGGCACGGTCTCCACATTATGGTTAATGACTTCCGGCCGGGCCGCGATGACCGTATCCAGCGACGCTTCGTTACCTTGCAGGTCGGGAATTAATACTTCAATCAGCGTACCGGGCGCAATTCGCCGGATAGCCTCAATCGTACGGGCAAAATGCCCGGCGCCGCCGTCCGGCAGATCATCACGGGTTACCGAAGTAATGACCGTATACTGCAGTCCCAGGCGCTTCACCATGTGGGCTACCCGTTCCGGTTCTCCCGCATCCACCGGCTGTACCGGCCCTTTCTGCACGGCACAGAAACGGCACTGCCGCGTACACTGGCTGCCCAGAATCATAAAGGTAGCCGTACGGCTGGCATAACACTCCCCCATATTGGGGCAGTGAGCGCCGGAACAAACGGTGTTTAACGATAGCTCATCCAGCATACCGTGAACCTCGCTGGCATTCTGGTTACTGGCAACCCTTCCCTTAAGCCAGGACGGTGGCCGGGTATCGCCCAGCCAGCGTCCATCGGTTTCTGTCACGGCAGCAATCTGAAAAACCGCTTGGAAATGAGCGATCAGACGGCTGCGCACTTCCTGCATAGCCGGGGCTGTTCCCAGCAGTTTTTCCATACTGGTTACGCCCCTGCCTTGAATACCGCAGGGAGTAATAAAAGAAAAGTACGATAAATCGGCGTCTATATTCAAGGCAAACCCATGAAAACTGAGCCAGTTGCGCGCCCCGATCCCGATGGCGCAAATTTTGTCCTCACCAACCCACACACCGGTATATTTCTCATCCCGTCCGGCGATGATGCCGAAATCGGCCAGCGTGCGAATGATCACTTCCTCCAGGTTGTGAACATAGGCATGGACATCCTTACCGTAACGCTTCAGATCAAGCAGTGGATAGCCTACCAACTGACCCGGTCCGTGATAGGTAACATCGCCGCCCCGGTCCACATGATATACTTCACACTGTTTTTCCTTGAGCGTCAGACTATCCACCAGAATGTGTCCGTCCACACCGCTCCGCCCGACTGTAATGACCGGTGGATGCTCCAGCAGCACCAGCACATCCTCATCGGCTTTGCCCTGCCGCCGCGCTTTGGTATAGCTCTCCTGGAACTGCCAGGCATGCTGATAAGGAGTCAGACCCCAGTTCAGTACAAGCATGGTTTACCCTCCTATTCAGGCCGCTTATTTCCAGTGAATCCCCTGTCCCATCGCTACATGAGCCGCTTCCATCAAGGCTTCGGAAAGCGTCGGATGGGGGTGAATGGCGTGGCCCAGTTCTTCCAGCGTAGCTTCCAGCGACTGCGCCAGTACGCCTTCCGATACCAGATCGGTAGCATGGGGTCCGACAATATGGACACCCAGGATTTCGCCATACTTGGCATCGCATACTACTTTGACAAAGCCTTCGGTATCGCCGTAAGCCATCGCTTTACCGCTGGCCTTAAAGGGGAATTTACCTACTTTAATAGCCTGATATTTTTCCTTGGCTTCGGCTTCGCTGATCCCGACCCAGGCTACTTCCGGACTGGTGTAGATGCAGGAAGGAATGATTTTATCCGAGTAGTGGGAGTTCATGCCGGCGGCGTTTTCGGCGGCCACAATGCCCTGGGCCGAAGCCACATGAGCCAATTGGATCTTGCTGGCAATATCGCCGATAGCATACACGCCGGGAAGCTTGGTTTCCATTTTTTCATTGACCGGAATGCCTTTTTTCTCATGAATGCCCAAGCCTTCGATACCGGTAAAGTTAGCCGCCCGGCCGGTAGACACCAGTACATTCTCACCCTCTGCTGTATGAAGCGCACCTTCAAACTCATATTCCACGGCCAGTGCACTGGCCGTTTTGCTGATCTTGTTGACCTTAGCGTTGGTGAAGATAGTTACACCCTGTTTTTTCAGGGAAGCCACCAATACGTCCACCACTTCTTTGTCAGCCATCGGCAGAATACGGGGCAGCATTTCGATAATAGTTACCTTGGCGCCGAAGGTCTGCATCATATAGGCAAATTCCAAGCCAATAACACCGCCGCCGATAATGACCAGCGACTGCGGTACCTTGCCCAGTTCCAGCGCTTCATTGCTGGTGATGACCCCCGGATTGTCCGCACCGGGAATAGGCGGCAGAAAGGGAGTCGAACCGGTAGCGATAATCAGTTTTTCGGTCGAAATCTTTTTCACACCGTCTTTTTGGGTGATCTCCAGTTGGTTAGGAGTAAGGGCTTTGCCTTCCCCGTTAAATACATCCACCTTATTGGCTTGCAGCAAGCCCTTGATGCCGCCGACCAATCCTTTTACGATGCGGTCCTTGCGGGCAAATACGGCTTTCATATCACTGGTAACGTTGGAGGCGGCAATGCCAAACTCGCCAGCCTTTTTGATTGTTTCATAGACTTCGGCACTCCGCAGCAGAGCTTTAGTCGGAATGCAGCCCCGGTTGAGGCAGGTCCCGCCAAGGGAATCCTTCTCGATCAAGGCCGTCTTCAGACCGCACTGTGCCGCCCGGATAGCAGCCACATAGCCGCCCGGTCCGCCGCCCAAAACAACCACCTGATAGTCGGTCTTGCCGGCAGCGGCAGGCGCTGCCGGGGCCGCCGGAGCGGCTTGTGGTGCTGTCTGCGGCGCCGCGCCAACCTGTTCGCCGGCCTGGCCGATATAGGCAATCGGTTTATTCACTTCAATCACAGCCCCCTCCGGCGCCAATAGAGCCAGCACCTGGCCGGTAGCCGGAGCTTCCACTTCCATATTGACCTTGTCGGTCATGATTTCCAGCAGGATTTCGCCTTCCTTTACCTGTTCGCCGACCTGCTTGAACCATTTTACAATGGTCCCTTCTTCCATGGTCATGCCCAGCTTGGGCATTAACAATTCTGTTGCCATTGCCATTCCTCCATTGTTAGATAAGTTGGAGATAATCTTCCAGCAGTTCTCTGATGCGTCCCAGGAATTTAGCGGCTTCCGCGCCGTCTACCACCCGGTGGTCAAAGGACAGCGACAGGGAAATCCGTGGCTGAATAACAATCTCACCATCTTTCACAGCCGGTTTATCCAGCATGCGGCCTACACCCAGAATGGCAATTTCCGGTTTATTGATGATCGGGGTAAAGGTATCAATACCAAACATCCCTAAATTGGACACGGTAAAAGTGCCGCCGGACATTTCATCAGGCGCCAGTTTTCCGTCTCTGGCCCGTGCGGCCAAACCTTTGGTCGCCTGGGCAATTTGTTCGACAGTTAATGTATCGGCATTCTTGATGACCGGAACAACCAATCCGTTCGGGATAGCAACAGCCATACCTACATTAACCTCTTCGCAAGCTTCCACGCCATCGGGGTAGAAACGGGAGTTGATCGTCGGGTTTTCCCGCAGTGCCTTGGCTACTACTTTGATAATAAGATCGTTATAGGACGGCTTGAGACCGGTCCGTTTTTCAATGCCGGGAATAATCTGCTTTCTAAGAGCTACCATGCCGCTCATATCGGCTTCAGTGTTTAGAGTGACATGCGGAGCTTCCCAGGCCTCAGCCATATTTTTGGCAATCGCCTTGCGCAGACCAGCCAGCGGTTTACGATTGGCTTTTGCTGCCGGTTTTTGCGCAGCAGCCGGCGTAGTGACAGCGGCTTCCACATCGGCTTTCATAATCTTGCCGCCAATGCCTGTGCCGGTAACGGCTGCCAGATCAACGCCCTTGTCCTGGGCGATCTTCTGCGCCAGCGGGCTGGCTTTAAAGTTTTTTACATCTTTTTCAATGATTCTGCCGCCCGGTCCGGTCGGCGGCACCTGGCGCAGATCAATATGTTCTTCCCGGGCAACCCGTTTGGCTGCCGGGCTGGCTTTTATCTTGCCTTCCACACCAACCGCAGCCGTAGTTACCGGCGCAGCCGGTGCTGCCGCTGCCACCGAAGTTTGAGCTGGCGCCGGAGCTGCCGGTGCCGCTGCCGTACCGACTTTTTCACCGGGCTGCCCGATATAGGCAATCGGCGTATTTACCGCGACAATATCGCCCTCAGCCGCCAATATGGCCAACACTTCGCCGGTAGCCGGCGCTTCCACTTCCATATTGACTTTGTCCGTCATGATTTCCAGCAGGACTTCGCCTTCAGCGACTTTGTCTCCCACCTGTTTAGACCATTTCACAATGGTTCCCTCTTCCATGGTCATGCCCAGTTTGGGCATCAACAACTCTGCTGCCATGCTAACTCCTCCTGTTTATACAATTTCCCGGACGGCTTTTACAATATCGTCGACCTGCGGTACCGCGCTTTTTTCCAGCTCCATGCAGTACGGAATAGGCACGTTTTTACCGGCTACCCGTTTGATCGGTGCATCCAGATAATCAAAAGCTTCGCTGTCCATAATTTCAGCGGCTACTTCCCCGCCGAAACCGCCGCGTTTGCAAGCTTCATGAACAATGATCAGTTTGCCTGTTTTAATCACCGATTTAACCAATGTTTCTTTATCGAACGGCACCAGGGTGCGCGGATCAATGACCTCTACGTCAATGCCTTCTTTAGCCAGCAGCTCGGCCGCTTCCAGCGAACGGTGCACCATAATGCCGGTGGCCAGAATGGTTACATCCTTGCCCTGCCGTTTTACGTCGGCTACACCGAAGGGAATGGTATATTCGCCTTCCGGCACCTCGCCTTTGCGGTTATAACAGGTTTTGGTTTCAATGAATACGACCGGATTGTCGTCGCGGACAGCGGTTTTGAGCAAGCCTTTTACATCATAAGGAGTCGTGGCCATGACCACCTTTAAGCCCGGCACATGAACCAGCCAGTTTTCCAGGCTCTGCGAATGCTGTGCTGCCGCACCGGTTCCCGAACCGCCCGGCAGACGAAGCACCATGGGAACTTTGGCCTTGCCGCCAAACATATATCTCATTTTGGCCGCCTGGTTAACCAAGGAATCCATCGCAATCGTAATAAAATCACTGAACATGATTTCGGCAATCGGCCGCATGCCTGTGACGGCAGCGCCGGCAGCCGCACCGGAAATAGCCGCTTCCGAAATCGGCGTATCCCGCACACGCTCCTCGCCAAATTCATCCAGCATACCCAGCGACACACCGAAGGCGCCGCCATAAATGCCCACGTCCTCGCCCATCAGAAAGACCGTCTCGTCACGGCGCATTTCTTCCTGCATGGCCTGTCTTACAGCCTCTTTATATGTGATTACTGCCATTATCTATACACTCCTTTACGCGTATACGTCTTCTTCTAACGTTTCAATACCGGGATAGGAACCGGCCTGAGCAAATGCTACAGCCTGAGCAATGTCTTCTTTTGCCGCGGCGGTTATAACATCCAGTTCTTCTCTGGTAGCCACTTTGTTTTCCATTAAGTATTTTTCAAAAGCCTTGATGGGGCACTTGGTTTTCCATTCTTCAATCTCTTCTTTCGTGCGATACCGGTTGGCATCACTCTTGGAATGGCCCAGCCAACGATAGGTAAGACCTTCCACAATCGACGGTCCTTCGCCTCTTCTGGCCCGTTCCACCGCTTCCAAAGTGGCTTCATATACTTTCAATACATCATTGCCCGGTACGGTGACACCCGGCATACCATAGGCAGCGGCCCGGCTGGCTACGGTTTCCACATTCATGCTTCGTTCAGTGGACATAGACATGCCATATTTATTATTAGTGCACATAAAGACAACCGGCAGCTTCCAGATGGAAGCCAGGTTCAGTGCTTCATGAAAGGAACCCTCGTTGCTGGCGCCATCACCGAAGTAACAAAGCACTACCTTGCCGGTCTTTTTCATTTGCTGAGTCATCGCCGCGCCGGCTGCAATAGCAAAACCGCCGCCAACGACACCATTAGCCCCCAGATTGCCTTTTTCCAGGTCGGCAATATGCATGGAGCCGCCTTTACCCTTGCAGTAACCGTTGGATTTACCCATCAGCTCAGCCATCATTAAATTCACATCAGCATCTTTCCCGATACACTCACCATGACCACGGTGGGTGCTGGTAATCAAATCATCCTCGCGCAACGCCCCGGTGGAACCGATGGCAAAGGCCTCCTGGCCGATAGACAAGTGCGTCGTACCATGAATCATGCCTTTGGCAAAAAACGCGTCTACCTGGGATTCAAAAAAACGCGTATGCAGCATTTTTTTGTACCATTTTAACAAAGTCTCTTTCTCTACTTTCATTCCTGTTCCCTCCTATAAATGTTTTGGTTCCAAGTCATGCATATATGCTCTTGGCAGGCCACCCCTTTCGGCATAGCACATTCGCCAGAGCACATATGCATCATCAATTGCACATTTGTTCATTTTTATTCAAAAAAAATTACCTACACCATTCAGACAAAAAACATATTACTGCCGAGCCAGCCGCAATACTTCCTGGGCCGTCACTTCATCGGTGACCAGCGTATTCATGCAGCCGCCGCGAATGGCTCCCAAAATTGCCACAGCCTTATTACAGCCTGTAGCCAGACAGATTTTGTGGGGAATCCGTTTAATATCCTCAAACGGTACGGATATCACCCTGTCACTGACAAAGGAATGGATCGGATTGCCGTTGACATCATAAAACCAGCCCAGCAGATTGCCGGCCGCACCCATATCCCGCAATTTTGCCATCTCGGTTACGGTCAGCGCATTACTGATAACCAGCGAACCGTCATCACTAACATCGCCAACACCAAACAACGCTTTGGTGCAACTGGTGGCCTTGGTCAAAACCCGTTTGACACCTTCATCACTTAGCAGAGCTTTTTTGATTTCCGGCGTATCCATCATGGCCGGTGTGTTCAGCCATACCCCGCTGGCATGCAGCCGGCGGGCTATTTGCTTGACAATCTCCTCCGGATTGATGATTTCACTGCTGTTGAGTCCACCCATGAGTTGTACAACGGTAATATTAAGCGGCTTTTTCAGCCCCAGGAATTTCCCCACTTCATACAGGGAAGACCCCCAGGCAATACCTACAACATCACCATCTGTCAGGATATTTTCCAGGTAACCGGCACAGGCTTTACCAGCGCCTTCCTTGGTGACGGCATCACTATTGCCGGCCGGGACAACCACCGTTTCCAAAAAGGGGAACCGGTCTTTCAAGGCTTGTTCAGTGTCCAGACAGGCACGATACTCCGAGGCAATATGGATTTCAACAATGCCCGTATTCTTTGCCTTGGCCAGGCAACGAGTGATCTTGGTTCGGGAGAAGTTCAGCTTTGCCGCAATTTCTCCCTGCGTCATATCCTGCACATAATACATCCAGGCAATTCTGGTTAGCAAAGACTTTTCCATACTACTGTCCATATATCAGTCTCCTCTTTGAACATATGCGCGGGTATTGTGTCGTTTGTTCATCTTTCTACTGTTATCATAAGCCCTATCTTTAAGTCTGTCAATATCCTTGACCGGTTATTCTCAGATAATTCATGAAAAAAACAGCCTTTATTATTCTACTCTTAGTGGACCGCCTACTTTGGAAACGCAAATGAATTCGCGGGGATTTTTTCGTAAGGCAAGGCGGAGGAGGCGCGCATATCGGATATATGTAAGCTGAAGACAACAAAGCATTACGGAAAGATCCGTGAAGTAATTGTGATTTCAGAGTAGACGGTCCACTAATTTAATTGCAATTAAAACAATGGACCGATTTCAACTTTCTAATCTCTTCACAGGCAGCCTCGACATGGCTTGCTTCATCCAGTCCTGCCGCTTCCTCCAGACCGCAGAGCACCTGGCAATGCCAGAGCAGGCTTGTTTTGTACTGGTGGTAAATATCCTCCGATACGGCCAATACCTCGGCCAAATCGTCAAACAACTCCATAATGGAAACAATCGCCCCGTAGGACTGCAGTTTTTCTATTTCATTCTGGGTCTGTATACTGCCAATAATAGTTTCCATTTTCTTAGTGCATAAATTGACATTCATTGCAATCTCTCCTACGTTTTGTAATGGAAGAACCCCGAAGGCCCATTTTTACTATTTCCACGTATTCACTGCCTTCCCTGCTTTGCCCGAAAATACCGTTTTTCGCGCTTTGAGCGACACAACATAAAAAAGCGAGCCTTCCCACCTACTAAGGAGGAAAGGTTCGCTTCTAACAGGTTAACAAATCTAAAACAAACTGGCCGCCGCCCAAGCTGCCGCGTCGGCTAATGGGCCGGGGTACACACCGAGCAGCAGGGTTGCAATCAGACTGAGGGCCGCCGCCCATTTAAGTGAAGAACCAACCTCCAGACGTCTCCCGTCAGCGGGCTCTCCCCAGTACATAACCTTGGCAACCAGTAGATAGTAATATACCGAGATCATCGACATAACAAAGCCCAGCAAGGCCAGCCACAGATAGCCCCGTTCGACGACAGCCAGAAACAGGTATAGCTTTCCGGCAAACCCCGCCATCGGCGGAATGCCGGCCATCGACAGCAACGAAACGGTCATTACCACCGCCAGAAACGGCGATTTCTGACTTAGCCCGGCAAAAGCCGCCATATCCTCCGAACCCGAATGGAGCTTAACTACCGTAATGACGGCAAAGGCGCCCACATTGGCAAACACGTAGAGCAGGCTATAAAAGAGTATTCCCTTGACGCCGGCCTGATCGGCTGCCACCAGGCCACACAGCAGATAGCCGGCCTGGGCAATGGAGGAATAGGCCAGCAGCCGTTTGATATTGTGTTGGTTCATGGCGATCACATTGCCGGCAATCATACTCAGTACGGCCAACAGAGCAGCAATCGCCACCCAGCCGTCAGCCAGCGCCGGTAATGCCTGGATGAGCAGACGCAGCAAGACGGCAAAGGCAGCCACTTTGGAGCACATGGCCAAGAGTGCCGTCACCGGCAGCGGCGCCCCTTCGTAAATATCCGGCGACCACATATGAAAAGGCACGGCGGCGATTTTAAAGCCCAGACCGATAACCAGCATGGCCATACCGCCCAGCATGGCCGGTGACGGGTCTACAGCCTGAAAGATTTTGACAAACTGGACACTGCCGGTATAGCCATAGACCAGACTGGCGCCGTATAAGAGCACCGCCGTCGAAGCGGCGCTTAAGATCAGATACTTGGCGCCCGCTTCACTGGAGCGCATATCCCGGAAATGGTAACCCACCAGAATGTAAAAGCTGATATTCATGACTCCCATCCCGACAATCAGGGTAATCAGGTCATTGGCCGAAGCCATCAGCATCATTCCCAATACGCTGAACACGATCAGGGCGTAAAATTCACCGCTATAGCGAGGCAGACGCTCGATCAGGTCAAAGGAAAAGAGCAGCGTCAAAGCCACGGCAAGTAAGAATAGCGCCTTTAGAAATACGGCATAACCGTCGACGGTATACAAATTGACGTAAAAGGCGCCGCTTGCTTCCTGCTGACCCAGCAAAACCGCCAGAATG
Organism: Propionispora vibrioides; assembly: GCF_900110485.1. NCBI lineage: Bacteria > Bacillati > Bacillota > Negativicutes > Selenomonadales > Sporomusaceae > Propionispora > Propionispora vibrioides. The sequence goes on from NZ_FODY01000003.1 coordinate 133,578, forward strand.
CCAAGCAATCCAAATACAGCCAAATAGCCAAGACTGCGACGGGTTTCCTTCCCCGGCAGCAACAAATCAAGCACCACCAGAAACATCGCCAGACAAGCCGTTAATAGCTCAGGTACGATTAGAGAAAAATTCATCGCCAGATCACTCCCCATAGTGCAGGCGCATCTTGAAGGCTTGCCAAGAGTGGCAGCATCGTCGAAACTTCACTGCTTATTTTTTGCATCAACAGGTTCGGGAAGAGGCCAAAGGCTACCAACACGGCCCCCAGGACGAAGAGCGGCACCAATTCCGCGCCGCGGGCGTCCCGGTACCGGTCAAATTCGGGCCGCCGCGGACCAAACAGTACATTGGCCAACAGCCTGAGCACATAAAGCGCGGTAAAGACAATACCTGCAATAGCCAGTACGGCACATACCGGATATCGGCCGAAACTTCCGACAAAAATGGTAAACTCCGGCACAAAGCCAATCAGACCGGGCAAGCCCAACGAGGCCATGCCAGCCAGCATAAAGCCGGTAGCCACCCGAGGCATCTGATGGGCCAAACCGCCCAGACCATCCATTTCCCGAATATGGGTCTTCTCATAGACATAGCCGATCATGGCAAAAAACAGGGCACTCATGATACCATGGGCAAACATGTTGGCGATGGCGCCGCTAATACCGGTGCCGTTTAACGCCGCAATGCCGATTAAGACATAGCCCATATGGGATACCGAAGAATAGCCGACAACATATTTCAAATCCTTCTGCGCCAGAGCGATAAAGGCGGCATAGAGAACATTGACCACCGCCAGACCGGCAATCAGCGGCGCCCAGAACTTCAAGCCCAGCGGCAGTACCAGGAGGCCGATGCGGATTAAGCCATAGCCGCCGATCTTTTTCAACACGCCGGCGTGAATCATCGACACTGCCGTTGGCGCCCCGGCATAGCCGTCAGGCGACCAACTGTGGAAGGGCCACATGGAGAGCAGCGAACCAAAACCCAGGAGCAACAGGAAAAAGGTAAAAATCTGAAACTCCTCCGACAAATGCCCCAGTTGGTGGGCCTGGGCTAATAGCTCCATGCTAAAGGTGCGCGCCCCGGCCGGAAAGGCGTTTAGATAGAGAGCCACCACTCCGACCAGCATGAACGCCGAGCCAATCAACAGGTAAATCGTCAGCTTCATCCCGGCGTATTCTTTGCTGACCCGCTTGGTGGAGCCCCAGATAATGACCATAATGTAGATCGGAATGACCACCAGTTCATAAAACAGGAGAAAGATGAATAAATCCCGGACAATGAACGTACCGGTTACACCGGCCAGCAAAATCAGCAGCAGAACAAAAAATTCCTTAGGCCGCTGTTCCAGATTCCAGGAGGCAAAAACGGCGGAAAACCCGATCAGGGCGGTCAGCAGCAAAAACGGCAGCGACATACCATCCACACCTACGGCATAGTTGACACCGAGATCGGCAATCCAGGGAATGTTTTGGGTAAATTGCATGCCGCCAACAGCAAAATCATACGCCCCATAGGCATAGACAGCCAATACGGCCACAGCCCCCATAATCACCGCAGCAACCACTTTAATGGCTTTTTCCGCCAACGGCGGCAGGCAGGACAGCAGCAAAGCGCCAAGGATGGGCAGCAGTAAAATCGTTGTCAGTATGGGAAACTCATTCATCGTACTCCCCCTCCAATCCAGGCCATAGCCAGCGAGTGGCCCGCGTAAGTAATCCATAACAGGATAACCAGGGCAGCGCCAAAAAAGACCAGGGCGTAGTGCTGCAATTGACCGGTTTCGGTACGCCGCAGCACGGCGCCACTCGCCCGGACGGTCGAGGCAAGCAGATTGACCAGTCCGTCGACCAGATGAATGTCGACCCAGGCCAGCAACCGGCCAAAACCGTTAACAATGTGCCGGTTCAGCCAGGCATAGGCTTCGTCGATATAAAATTTATGATAACTCAACTGATATAACAGTTCCAGCCGGTCCCGCACCTGATAGGGTTTGATCACACCAGCCCCGTAGATGCTCCAGGCCAGCGCGATGGCAACCACAGCCACCAGCATCGATGTGCCGGCTACCAGCCAATTGACCGGCGCCGTATGGGCTTCGCCGAAATAAATCCAGTGGCCAAAGCCGGCCGCATGTCCCAGATAACCACCTATGACAGACAAAGTACCAAGCACCAGCAAGGGCAGCAACATGGCCGGCCCCGACTCATGTGCATGATTTTCCGGTTTTGGTTCGCCGAAAAAGGCGACAAATAACAGCCGGGCCATGTAGAAGGCGGTCAGGAAAGCGGTCACCACCGCAATCAAGTAAAGCGGTGTACTGACAGCATAGGCGGCCGCCAAAATTTCATCCTTGGAATAAAAGCCGGCAAAAGGCGGAATACCGGCAATAGCGATCACCCCGACAGCCATTGCGGCAAAGGTGAACGGCATCTGACGCCGCAGGCCTCCCATTTTGAAAATATCCGCCGTATCGTGCAGCGCATGCAGCACCGAACCGGCCGCCAGAAACATCAGTGCTTTGAAAAAAGCATGGGTCATCAGATGAAACATGGAGGCCGTCAGACTGCCTACCCCAAGGGCCAGCATCATATAGCCGAGCTGACTGATGGTCGAATAAGCCAGTATTCGCTTCATTTCCCGCTGTGTCACGGCAATGACGGCGGCAAACAGGGCGGTAAACGCACCGACCCAGGCAATCACTGTCAGCGCCGCCGGCAAGGTGTGAAACAGCACATAGGCACGGGCAATCAGATACACCCCGGCCACCACCATAGTGGCCGCATGAATGAGAGCGGACACAGGCGTCGGCCCTTCCATGGCATCAGGCAGCCAGACATGGAGCGGAAACTGACCGGATTTGCCGACAGGCCCGATAAAGATCAGGAGGGCCACCACCGTTAACAGTGCGCTCCCTTCCTGCGCCACATAAGCGGGAATGGCCAGCCCCAGTTTGGCAAAGTCCAGCGTCCCGAAGATAAGCTGCAGTAGCAATATGCCGAGCAACAGACCGAAATCGCCGATTCGCGTGGTCATAAAGGCCTTCTTGGCCGCCTCCCGGGCGGAAACCTTATGAAAATAATAGCCAATCAAGAGGTAAGAGCATAAGCCCACCAGTTCCCAGAAGACATACATCTGGATAAAATTAGCGGCAATCACCAGCCCCAGCATGGAGGCGGCAAATAAAGACAGGAAAGAATAAAACCGGGCAAAGCCGGGATCACCGGCCATATAGCCTAGTGAATAGATCTGCACCAGCAGCGACACCAATGTCACCACACAGAGCATCATGGCCGTCAGCGGGTCCAGATATACCCCCATATCGGCCGACAAGCCAGGCACCGAAAACCACGAAGCCTTATAGATAAGCGGCTGCGCCATAGTAATCCGGCCATCGGCCATCCCGCCGGCCACCCCCAGCGCCAGCAGCAGACTGCCGGTACTGGCAATAATGGCAGTCCAAGCGGCAGCATAGGGGATACGGCGCAGCAAGGTCCCGCCAAGCAGGAAAGCAATGGCCGGCAACAGCGGTATCAGCCAGGCATGGGCCAACGCATAGCTACTCATCATCCAACACCCCTCTCTACCACTTCATCCCGTTTAATTTAGTTGCGTCAATACCGGCACGGTCCCGGTAAATGCGAAATACCAGCGCCAGCCCGACAGCTACTTCCGCTGCCGCCAGGGCTATATTGAAAATAGCAAACACCTGTCCGTCGGGACGATCGGGAGCCACAAACCGCGCAAAGGCAATCAGGTTGATATTGACGGCGTTCAGCATCAGTTCAATACTCATCAATAAGGCAATTACATTTCGCTTGCTCAATAAGCCGTACAGACCGATGCCGAACAGCAGCGCGCCGACAGCCAGAAAATGTTCCAGTCCAATCATCGCTCATCCGCTCCTTTAGCCAGGATAATGGCCCCCAGCATGGCGGCCAGGAGCAAGACGGCCGCCGCCTCAAAGGCCAGCATGTAGTCGCCCAGCATCAGTGTGGCCAAGAGGGGCACCGCGTTTAGGGCAGCGGCAGCGGCACTGTGCTTCCAGGGCGTAGCCGTCACCAGCACCAGCAGCATACCGGTAAACAGTACGCTGACCACGGCGGCGCTCCAGCGCAGCCGGCCCGGCGGGTTGCTGTCCTGCATGTCGCCGCGCACGGTCAGCATAATACCGATAACCACCATGATTGCCACGGCGCCGCTATAGACCAAAATCTGCACGGCAGCCAGATATTCTGCCTGCAGCAGGATATATAACCCCGCCACACCGATAAAAGAAAGAGCCAATAGCAGCGCGCTGTGCACCAGATTGCGCTTGACGACAACACCCAGCCCGGCTCCCAGCGTAAGCAGTGATAATAGATAAAAGGCCGCCGTATAGGTCAAGTCCTGCATGATCAGTCCTCCCCCTTTTCCCCGTCCGGCGCCGTAGCGTCCGGCTCGCCGGCGGTCCCCCGTTTAGCGGCAGCGGCCGCCATACAGTCATGCTCCAGGTCATCCCGCCAGTACGTGGAATTCTCATAATTCTTATCCCAAACAATCGCTTTCGTGGGACAGGCTTCAATGCACAAATCGCAATATAAACACCGTCCTGACAAATAGTGGTATTTCGTCAGGTGTTTCTTTTTATCCTCCCCCACGGCAGTGCCCAGATCAATGGCCCGATTCGGGCAGCTCATGGCGCACAGCCCGCAGGCAATGCACTTTTCTACCGACAAATCCAGCACGCCACCGCGAAAGCGCGGCGACAGGGGCAGTTTTTCCTCCGGATATTGAACGGTGACTTTTTTACCGACAAAACGTTTCAGGGTAATCCCCATCCCCTTGAGCAAGCCTTTGCCCTGCATGGCATATCCCTCCTAGTGCTCCGCCAATTTTAAAGAGTGTAAGTTAGTGAAGCACTAACTCCACAACCTGTAAACAAAAATTCCGATTCCTGTTACAACCATATTGGCCAAGGCCAGCGGCAAAAGTATTTTCCAGCCAAAACTCATCATCTGGTCAATCCGGAAACGGGGAAAGGTCCAGCGAAACCACATGAATAAGAAAATCATCAGACCTACTTTGATAAAAAACCATAGCCAGCCCGGCAGGAACGGCCCGTGCCAGCCGCCAAGAAACAAGGTGGCGGCAATGGCCGAGGCGGCCAACAGGTTGGCGTATTCCGCCAGAAAGAAAAAAGCCCAACGCATGCCTGAATACTCGGTAAACGGGCCGGCAATAATCTCCGACTCCCCTTCCACAAGGTCAAAGGGCGCCCGGTTGGTCTCGGCCGTGGCGGCAATGACATAAATGACAAAGGCCACCGGTTGCAGCACAATAAACCATATATTCTGCTGGGCGGCCACAATATCACTTAACCGCATGGACCCAACCAGCATGACAATACCCAGTACGGAAAAGACCAGCGGAATTTCGTAGCTTAACATCTGAGCCACCGTCCGCATGCCGCCAATCACGGCGTATTTACTGTTGGAAGACCAGCCGGCCATGAGAAAGGGCAAAGTCGACTGAGCGGAAATAGCCATAACAAATAAAATACCAATATTCAAATCGGCCAGCACAGCTCCGTCATCAAAAGGAAATACAGCATACACGGTTGCCGCCGGCAAAAACAGCACCACCGGTGCCAGCATCCACATCCAGCGGTCAACACCGCAGGGAATAATGTCCTCCTTGCTTAACAGCTTAAGCATATCGGCAAAGCTCTGCAGCATACCGGCCGGCCCTACCCGGTTCGGGCCAAGGCGGACCTGCATGAAGGCGCTGATCTTACGTTCGGCATAAACCAACACCAGGGCGGCAGTAAAAATAACACCGAAAATACCGGCAATACCCACCAGACCAATAATAAAATCCACAACATCAGGATAAGGCAGGAACAGCGTCAACACCTCCCGGATCATTGCCGAGAGTCTGGCAAGTCCCAGTAACTCAGTCATAAAAGTCTCCTCCCCTACTACGAACCTGTATTCAACAGTCTACCTCACCCATCAGCGGGTCCAGCGTAGACAAAATGGCCACCACATCGCCGATTAAGAGTCCGCGGCATAGTTCATCCAGGGCGTGCAGGTTGATGAAGGACGGGCGGCGGATATGTACACGGTACGGCTTGGTGCTGCCGTCACTGACAATATAATAGCCCAACTCACCCCGGGGATTTTCAATCCGGTGGTACACATCCCCCGCCGGTGGCTTGATTACCCGAGCCATTTTGGCCTTCACCGGCCCTTCCGGTAAACCGTCCAGCGCCTGCCGGATAATCCGGGCGCTTTGTTCCATTTCCTGCATCCGGACCATGTAACGGTCCCAGTTGTCGCCCTGCGTGCCCAGGGGAACGGCAAAGTCAAAACGGTCGTAGATCCCGTAAGGATCAACCTTGCGAATATCGTAATCCACACCGGAGGCCCGGAGCGACGGTCCGGTCATGCCCAGCTCCAAGGCCCGGGGCGCGCTGATTTTGGCGTAGCCTTTCAGACGGTGCATAAAAATTTCATTACCGCTGATCAGGCCGTGATATTCTTCCAGCAACGAGGGAAATTCATCCAGAAAAGCCCGTGCCGCCGGCACAAATTCGACCGGCAAGTCTTCCGCCACCCCGCCGATGCGGATATAATGAAATGTCATGCGGGCGCCGCAGACCATATTAAATAAGTCCAGTATCTTTTCGCGGTCCCGGAACCCATAAATCATACCGGTAGCCGAACCAAAATCAATGGCAATGGTGCCGAAGAAGATCAAGTGACTGGCAATACGGTTAAGTTCAGCCATAATTACCCGGATATATTCGGCCCGTTCCGGTACTTCCACGCCCAGCAGCTTCTCCACCGTCTGGCAATACCCCAGATTGTTACCCATGGCCGATACATAATCCAGCCGGTCGGTGTAAGGCAAAAACTGGGGATAGGTCCGGCCCTCGGCCAGCTTTTCAATACCGCGGTGCAAATAGCCCATTTCCGGGGTAGCCCGCACCACCTGTTCGCCGTCCAGATCCAAGATCACCTGCAAAACACCGTGGGTACTGGGATGGACCGGTCCCATATTGAGTGTGTATACTTCTGTTCTTGGCATATCCTTCACCTCACACTTCTTGGCCGGCTGCTTTAAAATCTTTACGCAGCGGATGCCCGGTAAATTCCGCCGGCAATAAAATACGCTTGAGCTGGGGATGGCCGGTAAAGGTAAGCCCCAGCAAATCGTAAATCTCCCGTTCCTGGAAATTGGCGCCCGGCCAAAGCGGCATCAGGGATGGAAAAGCCGCTTCCTCCTTGCTGCAGCGCGCCTTAACGGTAAGCATCTGGCGGCGGTGACAGGAATAAAGATGACAGACCAGTTCAAAATACTCGGGGTAGTCCACAGCCGTCTCATTGCTCAGCAGGGTGAACTGATAGTCCGCGTCCTCTTTCAACCAGCGCAGCAGCTCCAGCAGCCTGTCCTTAGCAATCACCAAGGCGCCGCTTACTCCCTCACCGTTCACCTCAGTCGCCGGGGCAAAGCGGGCGGCCAGCTCTGTCAGTTCATCCTTGGTCATCATTTGTTTAGTCATGTTGATCCCGCCTTGCCACTTCAGGATGACGAATCTTCTTTTTCAGTTCCAGCAGGCCCTGAATAAGAGCCTCCGGCCGCGGCGGACAGCCGGGAATATATACGTCCACCGGGATAATCTTATCCACGCCGGGCACAACGGTATAGGACGAATCGACAAACGGCCCGCCGGCATTGGCACAGTTGCCCATGGCAATAACGTACTTTGGTTCCGGCATTTGCTCATACAGCCGCTTTAACGGCCCCGCCATCTTCCAGGTCAGCGTACCGGCCACAATCAAGAGATCAGCCTGCCGGGGCGACGGACGAAACACCTCGTAGCCAAATCGGGCCAGGTCAAATCTGGCCGCTGCCGCCGACATCATCTCGATGGCACAGCAGGCCAAACCGGAGGTAAGCGGCCACAGCGAGTTGCTGCGGGCCCAATTCAGCACCTGTTCAATCGAAGTGACGATAATATTTCGTTCCAATAAAGAATCAGGTTTTGCCACCGCATCTTTTATTTCCACTCCAAAGCCCCCTTTTTCCAGGCATACCATAATCCAAGCGTTAAAATGGCCACAAAGATAATCATTTCTACAAAGGCAAACAAACCAAGCTGCTGGAACTGGACGGCCCAGGGATATAAAAACATCGTTTCCACATCAAAAACGACAAACACCAAGGCATATAAATAATAGCTTGCTTTAAACTGAATCCACGATTTGCCGATGGGATCGATGCCGCATTCATAGGGCAGCGACTTTTCCAGGCCAGGTTTACGGGTCTGTACCATGGCCGAAGCAACCAGGCCGCCAATGGGAACGACCAGCGCAATCAGGATGAGTACGCCAATTAAAGTATAATCCTGTAACATAACCATCCTCCCTTTCGTTATTGAGCAAAAATTCAATCATTTTAGCTTAAACAACACTATCTTGGGTTAGTATGACACATATCTGCAAAGCTAGTCAGCGACCCCACAGGTTGGCCCTCGAAAACCACCGGTTGGTTCACACTATGCATCCTGACGAATCTTTTGCCATGCGAAAAATTCTCTCGCTCTGTCGACAGGCCCATTCATACAGCAGCGTCTAGACAAATGTTCACTTTTTCACTTACTTAGTTACCATCCCTCCGGTCAATTGTTCAAAATTTCACTTATACCATAAAAAAATAAAGAGAGCGTAAAAATGACTAAGTAGATGGTACCATGTTTCATTTTATAATTCAATACTTTGCCAGCAGGAATTGAACATGTTTTTTGAAAGAATACTGATTAATTCATACTGTATACAGTATTTGCATCGCCATACTGGACAAAGGTGCAATATAGTTAGATTGAACTAATCTGCTTTTACAACCTTCGGTATATGATTATGATAATCGATCTTCCCTACTTTGACTGTGATTAGCATCACAACATGTCTGATACTGCAAAAATATAACGGATTATCCTATCAAACAACAAGCTGGATATTTACAATATTTATCAATCAATTAAATCATATCACGTTCTGCCATAACTGACAACCGCTTCGCCCCGTCCGCAATTGCCAATGCAAAAACCCTGCAGCAGAAACGATGTGATATGCTTCTCGCTGCAGGGTTTTCCGTTAAGGAACCTTGTTGCTGAGCAGTTTCCCTCAGCCTGCCGACAGGCAGTAGTTACCTAATCGTTCAGCCGGAGTTTGGCCAGGGCATCAGCCAGGGCCGTATTAAGCGGCTCCTGAGTGGTTTTCTTCTGCTCTTTCAGATAGACCGCTACCTCCCGTTTTGAACTTTTATCCTGCTCTTTATTCTTCCGTTCCTGAAAAGCGGTTAATTTTTCCCGGTAACCACAGGTACAAACAAACAACCGGTTTTCCTTTTCGCCACGTAGCTCCAGCTTTTTATGACAGTTGGGGCAGCGGGCATTGGTCGTTTGGGAAAGGCCCTTGCGATAACCGCAGTCCCGGTCCTGGCAAACCAGCATTTTCCCTCTTTTTCCGTTGACCGCCAGCAGATATTTGCCGCATTCCGGACATTTGGAACGGGTCATATTATCATGGGTAAAGCTTTCCTGACTGTCTTTAATCCGGCCGACAATCAGCCCGGCATACCGTTTCATTTCCTGTACAAAGTCTGTTTTGCTCAACGCCCCCTTGGCGATGGCGCCCAGCTTTTGTTCCCATTGGGCCGTCAGAGCCGGTGACTTCAAATCGTCCGGTACCAGTTCCAGCAATTGTTTTCCCTTGGATGTCAGGAAAATATCCTTTCCTCTTTTTTCCATCAGAAAACTATTAAACAGCTTTTCGATAATGTCAGCCCGGGTCGCCACCGTCCCCAGCCCGCCGGTTTCACCGATCGTCTTTTTCAGACTGTCGCTTTCCTGATTCATATAAGCTACCGGATTTTCCATCGCCGAAAGCAGGGTTGCTTCGGTAAAGCGAGCTGGCGGTTTGGTTTCCCCTTCGGTCGGGATCAGTCGGCCAACCGGTAAGACAGCACCTGCCGCAAGCTGAGGCAGCACTTGTTCCTGCTCGTCGTCCGCATCTTCTTCGCCTTCCAATTGACCGCCATATAGCTCCTTCCAACCGGCAGCCTGGATCACCTTCCCCCTTGCAGTAAAGGTCTCACCGTTAAGTGATGCCTTTACCGCAATCTGTTCATATTCAAACGGCGGATAGAGCACAGCCAAAAAACGTTTGATCACCAGATCGTAAATTTTACGCTCCTGCTCACTAAAATCCTGGAGTGAGACAAATTGCTCGGTGGGAATAATCGCATGGTGATCAGACACCTTGCCGTCATCAACAAAGTGGCTGTTCGCCCGGATAGGCCGTTTCAGCACAGCAAAAGTCGCCTTGGTATAAGGACCGACACCGCAGGCTTCCAGTCGTTCCTTGAGCGTCTCCACAATATCGGAGGAAATATAACGCGAATCGGTCCGGGGATAGGTCAGCACCTTATGACTTTCATACAGCCTTTGGGCAATAGACAGCGTTTCTTTGGCGGAATAGCCAAAGGCCTTATTGGCGTCCTGCTGCAATTCCGTCAAATCGTACAAGCCCGGTGCATAGGCCTTTTTAGCTTGCTTAACCACCTCAATGATTTTCATGGTTTTATTTGCAAGGCCGGCCAACAGGTTGTCTCTGACTTCTTTTTGAAAGGTTCGGGGCTCGTTGGTTTTGCCGTCGCGCCAGATCAGCCGGACGCCACCGGCCACGGCCGCCAGCCCGTAATAAGGCCGGGACTTAAAGCGGGCAATCTCCACCTCTCTGGTAGCGATCATCGCCAGCGTCGGCGTTTGGACCCGTCCGCAGGACAGTTGGGCATTATATTTGCAGGTCAGCGCTCTGGTAGCGTTTATTCCGACAAGCCAGTCAGCCTCAGCCCGGGCGGCTGCCGCGGCGTACAGGCTCTCATAGGCCTTGCCTGGTTTCAAACTGCCAAAACCGTTCCGGATAGCTTTGTCAGTTACCGAAGAAATCCACAGGCGTTTTACCGGCTTGCGGCTGCCGGTCTTTTCCAGAATCCAACGGGCCACCAGTTCTCCTTCCCGTCCGGCATCGGTGGCAATTACCACTTCGCCAACATCCTTGCGCAGTAATTGTTCTTTGACAATACGAAATTGGCGGCTGCTTTGCCGGATAACCACCAGTTTGGCTGTCGCCGGCAGCATCGGCAAATCCTCCAGACGCCAGGACTTGTATTTCTCATCATATTCTTCGGGATCGGCCAGTGTCACCAGATGCCCCAGAGCCCAGGTAATCACATGCCGCTCACCCTCCCAATAACCTTTTCCCTGTTTATGGCAGGCAAGCACCTTGGCAATGTCCCTGCCCACCGAAGGTTTCTCCGCCAATACCAGTATTTTGCTCATATAGCTTCTCTCCCTTTTATCCGCTGCTGCTCGTAGGAAACCACTGATTTATTCACACCACGCAGTCTGGCGGTCTTTTTCCGCCGGCTGCATCAGCAAAACCTTGAAATAGGAACCGCTATTCCTGCGCGCTTCCTTGCCAGCCGAAGAAATCTCTCGCCAGGCTGGCAGGATCATTAAATCAGCGGTTCCCTAGACAGCATGTCCAAAAAGCCTTACAGCTACACCGTCTGTAAGGCTTCTGAGCTTTATTCTATTACTCGCCGTATAATTGAGCCCGTTGCTTCTTTACTTCCCCGTCTTCCAGGTATTCTTCATAGGTCATCCGCCGGTCAATGATACCGTTCGGCGTGATTTCAATAATCCGGTTGGCAATGGTCTGAATAAACTGGTGGTCATGGGACACAAACAGCATGGTTCCATCAAAACTGATCAGGCCGTTATTTAATGATGTGATGGATTCTAAGTCCAAGTGGTTGGTCGGCTCATCTAAGAGCAGCACATTGGCCCCGCTGAGCATCATTTTTGCCAGCATGCAGCGCACCTTTTCGCCACCGGAAAGAACATTGGCGGCTTTCAGGCTTTCCTCACCGGAAAACAGCATCCGGCCTAAAAAGCCCCGGATGAAGGATTCTTCCTGATCCTGGGAAAATTGGCGCAGCCAGTCGACCAGCGACAGCTCGACGCCGTCAAAATAGCTGGAATTATCCTTAGGGAAATAGGCCTGTGAGGTGGTAACCCCCCATTTGAATTCCCCGGCATCGGCTTCCAATTCACCCATCAGAATTTTAAACAACGTCGTTTTAGCTAAACCGTCCGGTCCGACAAAGGCGATTTTATCGCCCTTGGTTACCAGAAAGCTGACATCGTTCAGCACGGTTTCCGCGTCAATCGTTTTCGACAAACCTTCCACCTGTAAAAGCTGCGCTCCCGCTTCCCGTTCCGGCTTAAAGGCAATATAGGGATACTTGCGGGACGAAGGCTTGATATCTTCCAGCGTCAGTTTTTCCAGTTGTTTTTTCCGGGAAGTGGCCTGCCGTGATTTGGAAGCGTTGGCGCTGAACCGCTGAATAAAGCTTTGCAGTTCCTTCGCCTTTTCTTCCCTTTTCTTATTGGCGTCTTTCGCCAGTTGCAGCGCCAGTTGGCTGGATTCCAGCCAGAAATCATAGTTGCCTACATATAATTGAATGTTTTCAAAATCAATATCAGCGATATGAGTACATACCTTATTCAGAAAATGCCGGTCATGAGATACGACGATGACGGTATTGGGAAAATCGTAGAGAAAGTCTTCCAGCCAGGTTACCGACTGGATGTCCAGATGGTTGGTCGGTTCGTCCAGCAGCAGGATGTCAGGATTGCCGAACAATGCCTGCGCCAACAGTACCCGCACTTTTTCCTTGCCGCTCAAATCGCCCATCTTCTGATAGTGGAGCGCTTCGGGAATGCCCAGTCCGTTAAGCAGGCGGGCGGCTTCCGAGTCGGCATCCCAGCCGTTGAGTTCGGAGAATTCACATTCCAGTTCCGACAGCTTCATGCCGTCCGCCTCGGAAAAGTCGGCTTTGGCGTACAAGGCGTCTTTGGCTTCCATAATTTCATACAGCCGGGCATGGCCCATAATGACTGTTTTCAACACTTCATATTCGTCAAATTCATAATGGTTCTGCTTTAGCACCGCCAGCCGTTCACCGGGAGTGATGCTGACTTCACCATTGGTCGGATCAATCTCGCCGGACAGCACCTTTAAAAAGGTTGATTTGCCGGTGCCGTTAGCCCCGATCAAACCATAGCAATTGCCTGGCGTAAACTTTATATTCACATCCTTAAATAAGATACGTTTGCCAAATTGTAATGTTAACCTGTTTGTACTGATCATGTATGTAACCCATCTTTCTTTATTGTTTTTATAACATCTGATTTTACCATGTCTGGCCCGATTAGTCCAGGAAACTACTGGCTTAATGATCTCTCGACCTAGCGTTAAGAAATTAAAGACTGGCAGCAGTCCTGACGCACAGTTTTCAGGCGTGTCCTCAAGAACATATAAAAAACCGGGAGCGTCACCACTCCCGGTTGGTTGTTGGGGTTAGTTACTTGCTATAGGTCTGCACATAGTCAGAACCAAGTAACTCATACATCTTCAAATGCCGGATCACTTTTCCTACTTGGGTACGATTTAAACCATCGACATGTTCGACACCAATCGCATCTTTAATGATGTTCTTGATTTCAAACCGGTGATACCCAAGAAAAGTTAAGCGGCTAAGCAGATGCGTAATCGTTTTCTGCTCCATAATCCCTTTCCTCCATGAACTTAAATAGGTAATTCATAACGCTGCGCCAGCGTCATCAGCCGCAATTACCCTTGGGACTATTACCAACATATACTGAAATAGAAGATACAGGCAACTCACACTAGTACTCTTTTTTACATGTCGCTGTAAAACAGCCTGGTGAATAATCTCCTTATTATAATAGCATGAATTTTTCATTATTGTCAAATTTTAAATTCCTGTTAAAAATAGCAGCATTTTAAAAAGAAACAATTGACAGCGGCCAGGTACGGTGTTACAGTTTCTATGTAATTATAAGAATCACAACTTCCTCGTTAGGTGAGGCTCCTGTATGAACACAGGCCACTGCCCGGAAATGTCGAAAGACGCCAATGGGTAGAACAGGTATTACCGGCATAAGGTTTTACTTAAGGTGGCTGAGCGCAGCGCATTTTGCTCTACGTTATACAGTGCCAAAGCTCAAACGAGTGGGGAGGTCAAGCGCCGCTTTTGCTGCGCCTTTCTTTGCTGTCAGCATGACCTTCCCGTACGGGAAGGTCATTTTTTATTGTATAGGAGGTGGTATGTATGGACGATGGCCCTAATCCGGCGCATATACTATTTTATTTGCCGTCAAAACCGGTACACGGCAAAGCACGAAAAACTACATTAGGATGTGATGACTATGGCCGTTTTTTCTTCCCACATACCCACCCGCCGCTTCGGCTTACTGGATCTCGCAGTTATTATTTTTGTCTTTTCCCTGCTCTATTCGCTTGTACGCTTAAGTTCCGGCATGGCCGTTCCCTTTTCGCCGGAAACACAGCTTGATCTTTCGTCTAATCCGGCCGATCTGCCGTACTATGCCGGCCGTTCTCTGCTGCGTATGTTTTTAGCCTATGGCGCCTCGCTGCTGTTCACCTTGCTCTATGGCAGCCTGGCCGCAAAAAACCGGCTGGCTGAAAAAGTTTTGATTCCCTTATTGGATATCTTGCAATCCATCCCGGTGCTCGGTTTTCTGTCCGTTACCATTACCATGTTCATCGGTATGTTTCCCGGCAGTCTCTTAGGCGTGGAGCTGGCCTCCATCTTTGCCATCTTTACCGGCCAGTGCTGGAATATGACCTTCAGTTTCTACCATTCCCTTACCACCTTACCCAAGGACCTTAAGGAAGCAGCTACCATGCTCCGTCTCAACCCCTGGCAGCGCTTCATTCGCCTGGAGGTTCCCTTTTCGATGATCGGTCTGGTCTGGAACAGCATGATGTCCTTTGGCGGCGGCTGGTTCTTTCTGGCCGCCAGCGAAACCATCACGGTGCTCAATTCCAGCATCCAGCTTCCCGGCATCGGCTCCTTCATGGCCGCCGCCATAACCAACGGCGATATGACAGCTTTGGTATATGCTATGGTAACCATGGTACTGATGATTGTGGCTGTGGACCAGCTTTTCTGGCGGCCCATCGTCGTATGGTCCCAAAAATTCAAAATGGAACGCACCGCCGCTAAAGAGGTACCTTCCTCTTTCGTTTACGATCTGCTGCAACGCGCCATTTTCATAGCCTGGCTGCGCAAGTACCTGTTGACCCCGCTTTGCAGTGTGATATATAGCTATGGGAGCCGCTTTGTCGCCTTTGGCGGACACACGGTCCGGCAAGCCGGGCGATTCAAACTATTTTCCGTGCTGCGCTCAGCTTTCGCCTACGCCCTGGCCTTGGGAGCCGTTTATTATGTAGTGCAGGAAGCCTATGCCGGTTACCAAATGCTGGCCTCACTCGGCACCGAAGAATTAGGGAATCTCTTTGTTTTCGGTCTTTACACACTAGGCCGGATTATTATCGCCACGCTTTTCGGATTGCTCTGGACCGTGCCTGTCGGTGTCTGGATTGGGACCAATCCCCGCCTGACCAAACTGTTTCAGCCTCTTGTGCAAATCGCCGCCTCCTTTCCTGCCAATATGCTCTATCCCTTCATTGCCGTATTTTACCTGCGCCATGAGGTAAATTTCGAATATGGGTCTATTGCCCTCATGGCTCTCGGCACCCAGTGGTATATCCTGTTTAATGTCATTGCCGGTGCCACCACCATTCCCAACGACCTGAAGGAAGCGGCCGTTCTCTTTAAACTGTCCAGCCGTCAGCGCTGGAAAAAGCTTATTCTTCCGGCTATTTTCCCCAGCCTGATCACCGGCTGCATTACTGCTACCGGCGGGGCCTGGAACGCCAGCATTATCTCCGAACTGCTTACCTGGAAAGAAAACCAGTTGGTCGCCACCGGTATCGGCAGCTATATCAGCCAAGCCACCGCCAGCGGCGACTGGCCGGCCATCATCGGCGGTATTGTGGTTATGTGCGTCTTTGTCATTCTCATGAACCGTCTGCTGTGGAGACGCCTGTTCCAGCTTTCCGAAACCAAATATCACTTAAATTAAGGGGGGATTTGCCATGAATAAAAAGGTATTAATTGAATTAAATCAGGTTCAAAAGAAATGGGATGGCGGCAGCAGCAATGCCGGCGTCCCGGTATTATCCAATATCAATCTGTCCATTTATGCCGGGGAGTTTCTCGCTATCTTGGGACCGTCAGGCTCTGGCAAATCCACCCTGCTGCGCATTATCGCCGGACTCACTCCGGCAAGTTCCGGCAAAATCACTTATCTCGGACTGGAATACCAGGGCGTAAATCCCGGCGCCGCCATGGTGTTCCAGTCCTTCGCCCTGTTTCCCTGGCTGACCATCTTAGAAAACGTGCTGGTCGGCCTGGATTCCAAGGACTTGCCGGCCAACGTAAAGAAAGAAAAAGCTCTGGCAGTCATTGATATGGTTGGCCTGGATGGCTTTGAGAATGCTTACCCCAAGGAACTGTCCGGCGGTATGCAGCAGCGGGTAGGACTGGGGCGCGCCCTGGTCAGTGACCCCGATGTGCTGCTGATGGATGAGCCTTTTTCCGCCCTGGACGTCCTGACGGCGGAAAACCTGCGTCGCGACATTCTGGAGCTGTGGCGGGAAAATAAGATCCCGACAAAATCAATCATTATGGTAACGCATGGCATTGAGGAAGCCGTTTATATGGCTGACCGCATTCTGGTTGTGTCCGGCAGCCCGGCCGGCATTCACACCGATATGCCCATCACGCTGCCTCACTGGCGCGATAAGAATGCTCCAGCCTTTATCAGCCTGGTCGATACTTTATACTCTTTAATGATGAAACGCAGCGACACCGCCCCGCGCAACACCGTCACCATTGAAAACAAAGAAATCACCCTGCTGCCCCGTGTCTCCGCCGGCGCACTAACCGGGTTTCTTGAACTCCTGGAGGACCTGAATGAAAAAACCGATCTGTACAAATTAGCAGACCGGTTTATGATGGACAGCGAGGACTTTTTCCCGATCATCGACGGAGCTACGTTACTGGGCTTCGCCAAAGTCGTGGACGGTGATATTGAACTGACCCCCGAGGGTATCCGGTTTGCCCAGGCTTCGGTCCTCGAACGGAAGGAGCTGTTCCGGGCCCAGCTTGTACAGTATGTCCCGCTAGCCGGTAAGATTTTGGCTATCCTGCAATCCAAATCCAATAAACGGATGAACATTGAATTTTTCGAGGACGTATTGGCCCGTTCCCTGCCTGCCGCCGAAATCCCCCTATTGCTGGACATCCTGATTGCCTGGAGCAGATATGCCGAGCTGTTTGCTTACGATGAACAGAGCCGCCAGCTTTTTGCCGAAAGCTAAAAAACATCAGCTTTATCCGTTTTTTCCAGTTTCAGCCTTGTAAAAATGCTTCTGCGGCCCTGTTCTTACTCCCGGCAAGCAGCGTAGCGCTGGTAACAGCCGTGAAAGGCGCCACGGTAATTAAGCCGAAACTGCCAATCATCGTATTTAATATTTCGGCTGCAATATAATTTAAGTTCAATATATTCAGCACCGGTGTTCCTTGCGCCACAAACACCATTAACAAGCCAATGTAGCCGCCGGAATAGGCCAGCAGCAACGTAGTACTCATCGTTCCCAGCACAGTGCGTCCGACATTTAGCCCCGCTTTCATAGCTGCCGCCTTACTAATGGCCGGATTGGCCTCAATCACTTCATACACTGCCGAGGTGATATCCACCGCAATGTCCATGACCGCTCCTGATGAAGCAATGAAAATGCTGGCAATAAATATTTCCGTCAGATTAAGCTGAAAGCCGGTATATAAAAGACTTTCGGAATAGTCCATGACCGCACCATGAATTTTCGACATGCTAACAAAAATAATAGCCAACAGAGCCGTCAGTCCGGTTCCTAACAGCGACCCCAGCGTGGCAGCAATAAACCGCCGGTCAAAACCATATACCAATATGATAATGACCGTTGTCAGTATGGCCGTAATCAAAAGACCGCACAAAATGGGCTGGTATCCTGCCAGCAAGAAGGGGATCAACATTTTCCAAATGCAAAGCACGGTAAACAGAAAAGCCAAAATAGCCCGCACACCAATCCAGCCGGCCAGCACAATCAGCAGCAGCATAAACGCCCCGGCCAGAAACAGCTGATAATTAAGCCGGTAATGGTCTACCATGGATATTTTATAGACCCCCTGGCCCTGTACACCGCCCACCGTAACCAGCGCAATATCCCCCGCCCGATACTGCTTGTCGGTCCCTAACGACCCGGAAAGCATATTCATGGCCTCGGCAACCGTTCCTTTATAACGGCCATCCAGCAGTTCAACTACACATCGTTGTTCGCCATAGGCAACAATTCCGGCTCGCTGGATGCCGTTGTTGTTTACGGATATCACGCGGGCTTTCGAGGTTTCAAACTGACTATACACGGGATTTACAAACCGGTCGGGCAGCACAATCAACACAAGCACAGCCAGCAAAACCACGGCTGTCGGTATAAATGATTTGGAAGCAACACATTTGTTGTAATATTGTTTTATCATAATTATTAACCTCGCAATAGCAGTATATAAAGCTGCGCCTGCCTTCTTTCAAGCCGAAAGGCGGCAGGCGCACTTTTTAATTATTGCAAGCCTACAAGAGCTTTAATCCTTTTGCTGATATCGGTGTTATCATAGAATCCATTGAAGATATCCTGCCCTGTCCCCAAGGCGTATACGGCAACCGGAAGCCCAGTATGAGCCGTTGAGGTCCAGCCAAGTCCTGACCGGCTATTCAAGATACGGGTGATAACAATCTGGAAGGGCTCATGTTCATACATGCTGTAAGTGGTTTTGTATTCCTTATCGCGATGGCGCTGTTCATAAGGAATCATGCTTACGGCATACGCGTCACGCAACTGCGTAACTTCCCTAGCAGTCAAAACCAACGATTGATCCTTCAGGCCGGCGGCCTCAGGATCGGTAGGCAGCACTAAGCCAAACAGGCTTTTTACATCGTCCATGGCTGTTTCAAAGGGGACTTGGTTGTTGCGGTATTGTTCTACATATTCATCGGCGAACTTTTTAAACGAGAGCTTCTGATTTTGCAGTAAATAGAGATACGTATCATATTGCGTCCCGTTATAGCCCATGGTGAAACCGCCCGTTTCATGATCACCAGTCACCAAGATCAGCGTTTCTTTAGGGTGCTGCCGGGCAAACTCTACAGCCACATTAACGGCCCGCTCCAGGTCTTTCACTTCCTGAATGGTCGTATAAGCGTCGTTGGCATGGCATGACCAGTCAATTTTGCCGCCTTCGGCCATAATAAAGAAATTATTCTTTTCACCTAGAACATCAATGGCTTTTTGTACATAATCGGCAAGCGCCAAATCGCCGTAATTACGGTCAATATTATAATTGATAGCCACATCACCGGGATTATCCAAAACAGGATTAATGGCAATTGTTTTGCCTGACCGGGAATTCAGCGCCTTAATATCCTCATAGGTATTGGCTACATGATAGCCGGCTTGTTTTGCCAAATCGATCAAATGGGTTTGATTGTTTGTTTTGCCAGTAGGCTGTTTAAAGCTGCCGCCGCCAAAAAAATCAAAGTTGCTTGTTATCAAATCCAGTCCAATTTCATAGAAACTGTTCCGGTTAGGCAGATGCGCATAAAAACCGGCCGGTGTTGCATGATCAAGCGAAACACTTGTCACAATGCCAATCTTATAGCCTGCTTGTGACTTTAACTGTTCGGCAATCGACGCTACACGATTATTATAAGGATCAACGCCAAGGGCGCCATCTAAGGTCTTTACACTGCAGGCAATGGCTGTCGCTGCTGAGGCCGAATCGGTAATAAACTTGGAAGCATCATAGGTTGTGGCGGCACCAACCACAGGAAAACTAACAAAGGAAGGCATTTCTGCCTGTGGAATATTTTCCCGCGTAGGCTTGGCTAAGGTTCCAACAAAATTATGATCAATCGTTCCATTATAATGGCCCAATGCCGTAGCCTGGGGGAAACTCATGCCGTCGCCGATAAATAAGAAAATATATTTGGGGTTCACGCCTGTCGGATCTGCGTTCGTCTTAGCAATGCTGGATATTTCATAAGCAGTCTCATTGTCGGATCGTGCAGTTGTTGGCGAGTAGCCTGCGATAAAGCTAATACAGAAAAAGATTGCTACACAGACAGCCACTAACTGCAAGGGTAAATGTCTCTTTTTAAACATAAACTCTATCCTCCTCTAAAGATGGCTCAGCCCACTTTCTGACTGAAAGTTGCTATTGCCTGATCTTACATGAACCTGCTCCCTCCTTGTCAAATTACTTGGCAAGCACAACTCACCATCAGCCAGCCGAATATCCGATTGTCCGGGGGAAACAATGATTTTATCCTATAAACAAGCACCTTGCCTGAACACTCTCTTGATCGGCAGAGATATGAATTGGTAAAATTATACATTTTCATTATAATACATCCCGCTTTTATTGGGAAGTTATTTGTTTTTTTAATATTAAGAATATTTATTAAACTTTGTTTCCGTATGAAAAATAACACAATAAAGAGTCTCCCGCCTTTTTTAGACGGGAGACTCTTTATTGTGTCAGGCAGCTCCAGGGAGCTGTCCCTCTTACGACTCTGTTTTCCCCGGCAGATTATCCCGGGGATTTGCCGCCGAGCAGCGACGTATGAATAACAATGGGGTCCATGGGCTGAAAGCGGGTATCCTCTAGCCGCTTCAATTCATCACGGAGCCGGTCATGCTGCTCCTGCAGAATGGTCTTGGTATACGTATATTCATCAAGCTTGGACAAGGCATTGGTAATTTCATGTATCTTTTCTTCGTACTCCCTGTGTAGCCGTACGATTTCCAACCCTGTTTTCACATGTTCGCCCCCTATGCTCCGGACAAAATCTGGTAATATTATGTCCGGATTATGGGCCTTCCTATGCAATAAGCCTACAGAGGAAATTTATGGCTGAGCCG
This sequence comes from Propionispora vibrioides, assembly GCF_900110485.1. Taxonomy (NCBI): domain Bacteria; kingdom Bacillati; phylum Bacillota; class Negativicutes; order Selenomonadales; family Sporomusaceae; genus Propionispora; species Propionispora vibrioides. Next base: position 154,604 of record NZ_FODY01000003.1, read on the forward strand.
AAATTGCGAGCAGCTTTTCAGCTTTAAAACAGGCGGATAATGACGAGGCTATTTTTCGCAAACCAAGGCGGAGGAAGGAGACATACCGAACGTATGCCGACTGACGACAACGAAGGATTGTGGAAAATAGACCGTCAGTATTTACTGGATTAGGACTGACAAGTTGCTAAACTGACCGTCGGTAGCTCTTCCTGCAGCCCGGCCAAACGCCGGTAGGTGTCCAGCCGTTCCATGGCATCCGCCTCGGTCTTGGCAAACAGCAGCTCTGCCGCTGACGGGAATTGTTTTTGCAAGGCCGAATAACGGACTTCACCCAGCAGGAACTCCCTAAAATTCAGGCTCGGCGTCTTGGAGTCCAACCGGAACGGATTTTCTCCCACTGTTTTGCGCCGCGGATCGAAACGGTACAGCGCCCAGTAGCCGCTGTCCACAGCCCGCTTGGCTTCGAGCTGGCTGCAGCCCATGCCGGCTTTCAGCCCATGGCTGATGCAGGGAGCATAGGCAATGATCAGCGATGGACCGGGGTAGGCCTCAGCCTCGGCAATGGCCTTTAAAGTCTGATTCTTATCGGCCCCCATGGCAATTTGCGCCACATAAACGTAACCATAGCTCATGGCGATCATGCCCAAGTCCTTCTTTTTGGTCTGTTTGCCGCCGGCGGCAAACTTGGCAATGGCGGCGGCCGGCGTCGCCTTGGACGACTGGCCGCCCGTATTGGAATAGACCTCGGTGTCAAAAACCAACACATTAATATCTTCGCCGGAAGCCAGCACATGGTCCAGTCCGCCAAAACCGATATCATAAGCCCAGCCGTCACCGCCGAACAGCCACTGGGAACGTTTTATCAGATAATCACGGTTTTGCTCAATTTGATCAAGCAGCGGCTCGGTTCCCCGCACCGCCTGCAGGCAGGCCAGCAGGCGGTCGGCCCTTTCTCTTGATCCTTCGCCTTTTTCCCGGTGCTCCAGCCAGGTGGCACAGGCTGCCCGCCATTCCTCGCCCAGCTCCAGTTTACCGGCCGTCCGGACAAGCTGCGCCAGTTGGTCGCGCATTTGCTTCACGCCTGTCAACATGCCCAGACCAAATTCGGCATTATCTTCAAACAGGGAATTTCCCCAGGCCGGCCCGTGTCCCCGGTGGTTGACCGTATAGGGAACAGAGGGTGCGCTGCCCGCCCAGACGGAAGAACAGCCGGTAGCATTGGCCACCATCATCCGGTCGCCGAACAACTGGGTTACTAGCTTGGCGTACGGCGTTTCCCCGCAGCCGGCGCAAGCACCGGAGAATTCCAGCAGCGGTTGCTCGAACTGACTGCCCTTCACGGTAAGCGTGTTAAGCGGGTTAGGTTTTACCGAAAGGCTTCCGGCATAGTCCCAAAGCGCCTGTTTGTCGCTTTGGGTATCCAGCGGCTGCATAGTCAGCGCTTTCTGTTTAGCCGGACATACCTGGGCGCAATTGCCACAGCCGGTGCAATCGTACTGGGAAACCACCATGGAGAAGTACAGGTCCTTGCGGCCCGTCATCGGCAGTGCAGCAAAAGCTGCGGGCGCCGCCTGTTGTTCCGCTTCGGTCAGCAATACGGGACGGATGGCAGCATGGGGGCACACGTAAGCGCATTGATTACACTGAATGCACGCCTCCGGCAGCCAGACCGGCACATCAATAGCAATGCCCCGTTTCTCATAGGCCGCCGAACCCATGGGGAAAGCACCGTCCTCCAGCCCTTGGAAGGCACTGACCGGCAATTTGTCGCCCTCCTGCCGGTTCATAGGAATCAGGATATCCTTAATAAAGGCGGGCAGCGAACCAGCTTCCTCTTGCCGGTCTTCGGCCCACTGCCAGTGAGTGGGGACAGCGACCTGGCGCAGGGCCTGAACCCCCTGGTCAATGGCGGCATGGTTCATCTGTACTACCTTGTCGCCTTTGTGCCCGTAGGAGTCAATAACCGCTTCCTTCAGGTAACGGACCGCCTCCTCCACCGGAATAATCGCGGCAAGCTTAAAGAAAGCAGCCTGCATGATCATGTTGATCCGCCCGCCCAGGCCCAGTGCCCTGGCAATACCAACGGCATCAATCACATAAAAGCGGATGTTTTTCTCAAACAAATAGCGTTTCATGGCCGCCGGCAACTGCATCTCCAGTTCTTCCGCCGTCCAGGTGCAATTCAAGAGGAAGCTTCCCCCCTGCTTCAAACCCTCCAGCAAACTATACTTATCGACGTAAGACTGATTGTGGCAGGCGATAAAGTCAGCTTTATGAATGAGATAGGAAGATTTTATCGGCTTTTTGCCAAACCGCAGATGCGATATGGTAACCCCGCCGGATTTTTTCGAATCATAGGCAAAATAGGCCTGAGCGTACATGTCAGTGCGGTCACCGATGATGGAAATGGCGCTTTTGTTGGCACCCACCGTACCGTCGGAGCCAAGCCCCCAAAACTTGCAGGCCTTGGTGCCAGGTGTACTGGTGTCGATATCCGCTCCTTCCGGCAGAGAGGTATTGGTCACATCGTCCACAATGCCCACAGTGAAACGGTCCTTCGGCTGATCCTGTTTCAGATTCTCAAAGACGGCCTGGATATGAGAAGGAAGCACATCCTTGCCGCCCACACCACAGCGTCCGCCCACAATGAGCGGCTGTTGCTCCCTGCCGTAAAAGGCCGACTTAACATCCAAATAGAGCGGTTCAGCCAAGGCGCCCATTTCTTTCGTCCGATCCAGCACGGCAATCCGCTGTACCGTGGCAGGGATGTATTTAAAGAAATGCTCCAGGGAAAATGGCCGGTATAGGTGAACTGTCAGCAACCCAACCTTCTCGCCCCTGTCATTCAGGTAATCCACCATTTCTTCAATGACCTCGCACATCGACCCCATGGCAATAATCATCCGGTCGGCATCGGCGACGCCATAATAGTTGAAAAGATGATACTCCCGGCCGGTCAGCTTATTGATTTCTTCCATATATTCTTCCACTATGGCCGGCAATTCCTGATAGAAGTGATTGGATACCTCGCGCTGCTGAAAATGAATGTCCGAATTCTGCACCGTTCCTTTTAATACCGGATGATCAGGATGCAGGGCACACCGCCTAAAATCCTGCAATGCCTCCCGGTCGAGCAACTTCGCCAGGTCCTCATAATCCAGCACTTCTATTTTCTGTACCTCATGGGAAGTCCGAAAACCGTCAAAGAAATTAAGGAATGGTACCTTCCCCTTGATGGCCGCCAGATGCGCTACCGCCGCCAAATCCATAACCTGCTGCACACTGCTTTCGGCTAACAAAGCAAAACCTGTCTGCCGGGTGGCCATAACATCGGAGTGATCCCCAAAAATACTGATCGCATTGGCTCCCACCACGCGGGAGCTGACATGAAAGACGCCCGGCAACAACTCACCGGCAATTTTATACATATTGGGGATCATTAACAGCAGCCCCTGTGACGCCGTATAGGTCGCCGTCAGCGCCCCTGCCTGCAAAGAGCCGTGCACGGCACCGGCGGCTCCACCCTCGGACTGCATTTCCAGCACCTTAACCGTCTGGCCGAAGAGATTCTTTTTGCCGTTGGCTGCCCATTCATCCACATGCTCCGCCATATTGGAGGATGGAGTAATGGGATAAATGGCCGCTACATCAGTAAACGCATACGAGATGTAGGCCGCCGCCGTATTTCCGTCCATGGTTTTCATTGGTTTTGCTTTGTTTGTCATAAAACCTTCTCCCCCTGTTTTAGTCTGTCAGACATACAAAACGCCCCTGTTCAATATAGCATTGAACAGGGGCGCATTTTGGCGCGGTACCACCCTAATTTTTACACTCTAACGATCGGTCCATCAACCGACTCCCGGCTAACGCCCGGGCGGCGCCTCTGTCTAATCCTTACGGCAACACCGTAATTTTCGTCAGAAGAGTTCATGGGGGATTTAATCGGCAATATGTCCGCGCCGGTTCGCAGCTTCTCCGGCTCTCTGGGGCGGCTTTCCTACTACCTTTGTTCCCAATCATCACCTTTAACAGGCTCTATGTAATTGAAACGGCTTTGGGATAAATTATTGCATTTTTTAGCCATTCTGTCAATAACCTTCCACTGTCTTTAGACAAACTTTTTTATCCAGTGTAGTGACATGTTCACAGTTTAGCTAAAGGACGCAGGATAAATTTTCATCTGCAAGGCGGAGGAGTGAGGCATAGTGGTTCCTACGCCGATTGACGACAACGACGCAGATGGAAATTAGACAAGTAATTCAGCGAAATGTGAATGTGCCACTACACTAGTACATACGAACATCCTGACAAAATAAAAAGAGAAGGTTTTACCCTTCTCTTTTATCAAAGCGACCATCCTTATAAAGTTCCGACCTGAAACAATACAAAATGCTCCTTTACTTACTTACAAACTCGTTACTTTCTTACAACCGAAAACAAACCTATGTGGCATCAGTCTTACATCCGAACACAAACTTACTTACCTGACTCATTCATACTTTCCGGAAACCAAAATCGTAAAACAAAAAACACTACCCAATTGACTCGTAACTCCGTACACAAAGCGGAAAACTCATGCTTGCAATACCAGTTTAACCTAAGTCTTTATAAGGATGGTGCTTGTTTATAATATACCATACTTAAAACCAGAAAGCAATAGTAAGAATAACCGTTTAAAAAAAATAATCATTATTCTTCCTCGTTGAAATAGACCTTATAAAAGTGCATACCTTTTGCTTCGTCATAGCCCCTTTCGATGTAACCGCCCGCATCCTGTTCGGCAGCGGCCGGCTTGATCTTGATCTCAATATCGGTATCCAGCTTGATCAGATTCTTGAGCTTTCGTTTGGTGGTCTTAACCGCCTGATCGGATATGGCAAAGGAGGCAACTGTCGCCAGCCCCTGATTTAGCTCATACATTACCTTGTGCTCCTTAAACCGTTCGATCAGTTCCGGCTCTTTTACCACCGCCTGAGTAAAGTCGTCCAAGTCAAAGGACTGGTTTTGGTCAAAATACGCCACCGCCTCATTGACAAACATTACCTGGTCCTTCTTATCAGCCTGGTACAGAGAGCCATAGACCGATTCAGCAAAATCCCGGCATAGATTCAAATGATTCTGCGTATGGAAATAATCATTTTGCACATCGGTCAGACGCAGAAACTCATCCTTCCAATAGGCAGCCTCACTATTCTCGCGGTTCACCGTATCGACAATGGCCACACGGTAACCGTCAACCGATTCGATATTAAAAATGAGCGCCCCTTTGTCCAGCTTTTTAACATTAATGCCCCGGTCAGCCAGCAACGACATGCCCTGAGACCGTTGGCTGACTTTGAGATAGTTCTCCTTATTTTCCGTCTTAAACAGGCCCACCGCATCAACCGTCTTTCCTTCCACCAGACAATCGGAAAAATAAGCCACATAAAATTCACCGCCCTTAATCTGGGGATGACCTGACTTTTCATACAAATGCTTCAAAATATGAACAGACTGTTCATAAAACACCGCGGGATTAATAAATATCCGGCTTACATACATATACAGCTCATGCAAATGAATATCGGCCTCGTGGAAAAATTTATATAATACTTTTTCCTTAAAGGAAGAAAAGAAATATTTCAACAGCAGTTGTTCAACCTGACCATCGGTCATATCGTACAGGCCGGGAGCAATGACAATGCCTTCCTCCCGCTGTTTGTTGCCGACCCGGTGTACAACAAGCTGCGCCATCTGTGCTTTCGACATATCCAACATATTCTATGGCTCCTCTTTGTTCAGTTCCAATCACCTGTTCTATTCTACCAAACCTGACGATAAATAACCATCCTTGATTATCCCTTTCTCTGCTTTTTGTGGTATGATGAATAAGTACCCTAGGGAACCGCTGATTAATTCATGCTGCGCGTCCTGACGGATCTTTTTCCGCCTGGCTGCGTCAGCAAAACCTTGAAATAGGGTTCGCTATTCCTGCGGTTTTACTTCCTTGCCAGACGAAAAAATCTCTCGCCAGGCCGACAGGTTCATTTAATCAGCGGTTCCCTAGAGCGCGTTGACACATCCTACTATATTCCAAACAGATAGGCGGTATCCACTATGAGTCAGGAAATAAACGCGACCTACGCCAACTGCGTACCGGCCGATCCGTATTGCTTTGCCTTTTGTAAAGATGAGATTCTGATGAAACACACCGGCAGCGGCTTATGCGTCCCGCTTGCCAGCGACCTGGCGGACCTGTCGCTGCAAAAAGCCGCCACTCCCTCCCTGGGCCAGCTGGACGGACGGGCCTATTATGCGGCAACCGTCACGAAAGACCAGGCTCCCGACGGCTTTTCGTTCTTTGTTTTGCGCCGGCTGTATGGCCAAATCCACAATGAATGGTTCTGGCAGGCTTTCCGGGCCTATCACATCACCAACTGGCTGAAATCCACCCAGTTTTGCGGCCGCTGCGGCAGCCCGCTGAGTTTGGACAACCATGAACTGGCCATGAAATGCGCCAACTGTGGCAACATGATTTATCCCCGGCTTTCCCCGGCGATTATCGTAGCTGTAACGCGAGGCGACAAGCTTTTACTGGCCCGCAATCGTATGCGCCCCGAACTTTACAGCGTTATCGCCGGCTTTGTTGAGCCTGGCGAAACACTGGAGGACTGCGTCCAACGGGAACTGATGGAAGAAGTCGGCGTCAAGGTCACCGACATCACTTATTTTGGCAGTCAACCCTGGCCCTTCCCCGATTCACTGATGATCGGCTTTACTGCTAAGGCGGTATCGGATAGCATCCGCATCGATAACAATGAAATCATCGAGGCCGCCTGGTTTTCGGCCGACCAACTACCGGCCATCCCCCCCAGCGTCAGCATCGGCCGGCGTTTGATCGACTGGTTTGCCAACAATAACCAAAAAGGCAAATTTTAATCAATCGCACGCCGTTTTCCAACCAACTAAAAAAAACGATTTCTGTCTGAAGCTCTTTTATCTTCAGAATACAGGAATCGTTTTTTTATTTTTGCGCATCCTACTATGTAGGCAATCAGTATTTCGTTACAGATTTATTTTCCTGGCATTAAGAATTTCTTCACCTGAAACACTAAGGAAACACTGATTTATTTGCACTGCGGTTTTGACGGCTTTTTTCAGTCTGGCGGCTTCCAGCAAAGTCTCGAAGTGGCCAGACGAAATAATTGCTAGTCATGCCGACAGGCTGATAATCAGCGGTTCCCTAATAAAATTCTGAAAGGGGAGAATTTCATGGAAAGAAACTCCAAGAAACGCATCCTGGGTCGCAAATACGGGAAATATGCAGCCGCAGTAGCCGGCGCGGCCGTATTGACAGGTGCCGCTCTGCCGGGATTGCCTGCCGCCCATGCTTTTGCCAGTCCAAAACCAATTCCAGCAGCTTCGGCCAGTTCCAGCAGCACGGATAAAAGCACCTACTCCACCAGAGACCATGATAAGACCTTCTACTCCACAGCGGATCATAACAGCAGAAGTTCCGACAGCACCAAGTATCGGGCCAGTGATTATCAATACCGCGGGGATAAAGCCGTCTACCGGGCCAGTGATTATGATTCCAACTCAGCCACCTATTCCACCCGCGACAATGACAGAACCCATTATTCAACCCGGGATCACGACAAAAGCGTCTGGAGCGAATACGGCGGCGGCTGGCACCGTCACAGACACAGCTGGCCCGGTTCGGATGAAAACCAGGGCCTCTATAAAGATGGGCGCGTTTATTACCGCAGCGACAACTATGGAAGCCATTATGCCTATACCCGCATAAATCCTATTGAGTTTGTCAAAGCACATGCTTCTGAATATGGTTTTGACAGCAGCCGTGATACCTTTTCCCTTCTTTCCCGGTCACGCGGTACTGCCGTAGTACAGGTAACCAAACATGACACTGGCGACCGGTATTCTGTATCGCTCGATAGAAGTGGCGATAGCAGCTGGAGTATCGCCGGCGTACGGGCTCTTGGCTAAGCCTAGTTTCTAAAAAGCTTTAAGGAATCACCGATTTATGAGCCTGCCGGTCTGACAAGAAATTTTACCACCTGGCAGTAAAATCCGAAGAAAAGTTGGACTATCTCAAGATTTTGCCAACCCAGGCAGGAAAAAAAACTCTGTCAGAACGTGCAGTGCAAATAAATCAGTGGTTCCTCAGGTATTTTATATCCAGGAGGTAATTTAATGAAACGCTATCCGGTTCCCTGCTTCATTTTCCTGCTCATAGCCCTGTTAGTCTTTGCCGGCTGCTCCCAAGCGCCGCAGCAAAAACCGATGGAGCAATCGACTACGCCGCAAACAACTCCGCAAGCTCAAACAGCACAACCTCAGGTCGATCAAGGCATGATCTCCATGATGGCCAACAACCCGACTATGATGCGGCAGCTTATGAACTCCACCGATGCCCGGCTCTCGATGACCAAAGTGATGAGCTCCAGTGACATGCAGCCTATGATGGTCGACATGTTCAAAGATCCTGCCATGCGTCAAAACCTGGTTCAGGTAATGAGCAATCCGGACATGCGGCCGGTTGTGGTGGACATGATGGCTGATCCGGCCATGAAAGATACCCTGAAAGCCGTTGCACAGGACCCCAAGGTCCGGCCCACCATCCAGGAAGCTATGAATATGAAACCCTAGGTACAGGAAGAAAAAAGAGATATTCGACTGTTTTACAGCGAATATCTCTTTCCTTTAATAATATTTAAAAATTATCGAGTTATCGTACCTTCCCAGGTATCGACCTTGGTACTGCTATCGGCTTCGGTAAACCAACGGGTAGTTACGCATTTTGCTTCGGTAAAGAAAGCTACGCCGTCTTTGCCCATGCAATGCAAATCGCCAAAAAAGGATTTCTTATGTCCCGAGAACGGAAATACCGAAATAGGAACAGGTATGCCCACATTGATTCCCACCATGCCACCATGGGTTCTCGCGGCAAATTCCCGGGCGTAATAGCCACTTTGCGTGAATATGCAGGATCCGTTGGCAAACGGATTGGCATTCATAACCGCCAGGCCGTGTTCAAAATTTTTCACCCGTTTGATGCATACTACAGGCCCGAAGATTTCACTGGTACCGATACTCATTTCATCGGTTACATGGTCAAAAATCGTAGGTCCAATATAAAAGCCTTCTTCATGGCCTTCCACTGTAATATTGCGTCCGTCCAGCAACAGCTTGGCGCCTTCGGCAACACCCTTGTCAATCCACTCCATTACCCTGGCCTTATGTTCCGCGGACACAACCGGTCCTAAAGCAGTTGCCGGATCATAAGCCGGACCCACCTTAATTTGACGGGCCGCTTCCAGTAAGTGCTCAATAAAAGCATCTGCCACCTGTTCTTCCACGCAAATTACCGGCAGAGCCATACAACGCTGACCGGCGCAGCCAAAGCCGGAATTAATAATCCGGGCCGCAGCCGATTTGAGCTGGGCGTCCTTCAGTACCAACCCATGGTTTTTCGCTTCGCAAAGGGCTTGTACCCGCTTACCGTGCGCTGCTGCTGTGGAATAGATATGCAAACCTACCGAAGTAGAGCCTACATAGCAAATCCCTACCACATCGGGATGCTTCAAAAGCAGTTCCGCTTCATTTCTGCTGCAGGTAACCAGATTTACTACCCCTTTGGGCAGCCCGGCCTCAATTAACAATTCCAGCATCCGTATCGCCGTTTGCGGCACCATGCTGGCTGCTTTAAGCACAAAGGTATTCCCTGTGGTGATGCAAAGCGGGATCATCCAGCCAAAGGGAATCATGGCCGGGAAATTATAGGGAACAATGCCGGCAAATACCCCGACCGGCTCCCGGTACATAACCGTATCATGGCCATGGGATACGTTCATCAGTGAATCACCCTGCATCAGCGTAGGTGTAGAGCAGGCCAGCTCCACTACTTCAATAGCTTTAAGCACATCGCCGCGGGCTTCATTCAAATTTTTTCCCAGTTCGGTAGCCACCAACAGAGTCAGTTCTTCCAGATGAGCATCCAAAATGGCCTTATAACGAAACATAATCTGCACCCGCACGCTGACCGGCGTCGTTGACCAGCCGGCATAAGCCGCCCTGGCGGCTGCCACGGCTTCATTCACTTCTTCAGCCGTGCAGCACGGTGCTTCAGCAATCACTTTCCCGGTATTTGAATCGGTTATCGGCATATATTTTTTTGTCGCCGATTCCTTCCATTCTCCGTTCACTCCATACTTCAATCGTTTTACTGCCATGTTATTCCCTCCATAATCATGTATATACTATACAACTGCGGCGATCTGTCTTTTTCAGGAAAAGCCTCGGCATGACCGCTCCACCTGCTTACAGTCGTCCCAACAGTATACCGCGAACACCTAAACGGCTAATTGTCCAGCCGCTCCTCCTTCAAACCTTAAGCCAGCCCTGTCACACTGTAAAAGGCCAGACAGAGTAACCCGATCACCGGTTTTAACAAAGTGAGCACGCCTACATCATAATATGACTCCTTATGCGTTAACCCGCATACAGCAAACAACGTAACCAACGCACCGGCATGGGGTACGGTATCAATCCCCTCCGAAGCCAGGCAGACAATCCGGTGCAATATATCCGGCGACATTCCGATCGAATTGGCCCAGGCCAGCCATTCCTTGCCCAGCATCCCCAGCGCAATGGTTAACCCGCCGGAAGCTGATCCGGTAATGCCTGTCATAATATTGGTCGTTATAACGGCTGACAGTAACGGTCCTGACCCTAATTGCACCGTAAGCAAGGCGTTTTTTATAACCTGAAAACCGGCCAGGCTTGCAATCACACTGCCATAAGCGTAGCCTGACGCTACATTGATGATCGCCATGACCGAAGACATGGCTCCTGCATTGACCGGCCGGATCATCCCGCCGCGCAGCCGGATTTTGGGGCGGCCAATCAGCATGGCCGACAGGATGCCGACCACCAACGCAACGTTAATCGACCAAATAGACTGTACCCGGTCAACCGCCGGACTTAACAGGGAAAGCTTTAATATTTTAAGCGGCTCCAAGCTGTCAGGATTCCAGTGATAAGCCCAGTTCCAGTAAAAAGGATTGCTCATCATTAGATTGATGACCACCACCAAGAGCAAGGGAACAAGGGAAACCAGCCAATGGGGCAGGTTCTCCGTTACCGCGGCCGGTTCATTTTTATGCTGCGTACCGTAGCCCTCGCCTTTAGCCGCCAGTTTTTTATGACGATAGCTAATCCAGCTCCAGCCAAGAACAAAGTAGCAAACGGAGCCCAACAGGCCGGTTCCTATTCCGGCCCAGGTAGTGGTGCCGAAAAAGGCGGTGGGAATGACATTTTGAATTTGTGGCGTCCCCGGCAGGGCAATCATGGCATAGGTAAAGATGCCCATCCATAAGGTTGCCGGCATCAGCCGTTTGGGAATGTCAGCTTCCTTAAACAAAACGGCGGCAAAGGGGTACATAACAAAAGCAACAACAAAGACGCTTAACCCACCGTATGTTAACACCCCGCAACCGATCAGCACAGCCAAAACAGCACGTTCTTTTCCCAGGGAGGAAACAATTTTGCCGGCCACAGCGGCCGCCATACCGCCTTCCTCCATGATTTTGGCAAACACGGCACCTAATAAAAAGACCGGGTAATAGGTTTTGATATATTCTGCCGCCTTGGTCATATAAATTTCACTGTATACCGGCATCGCTCCGTAATTGCTTCCCAAGGCGGCCAGAATGGCAAAGACGGGAGCTATGACAACAATGGAATACCCGCGGTAAGCAAAGAACATAAGCAAAAGCAAACTTATAAAAATCAGTATACCTTCCATATAATTCCTCTCATACTGATGCCTTATAGATTTGCTCTAATCGACTCAACCAGTTGCGAATACTGCGTCTCGCTAAGCCACATTTTATTTTCCGGCATCATTTCAAAGGTACTGCCCCAGGAGTAGCCATTCTCATATTTCGGCACGATGTGAAAGTGAAGATGCGCCAGGGTATCGGAATAGGCTCCGTAGTTAATCTTCTGGGGATTAAACACTTTCTGCACAGCCTTAGCAGCTTGGGCAAGATCTTGCATATATTGTGTGAATTCCTTAGGTTCCAGCTCGGTTAACCCGCCTTTATGCCCCTTAAAGGATAACAGGCACCTACCGCGATAGGTTTGTTCTTTAAACAGATATAAGGTTGACTGGGGCAGCTCGGCAATTTCAATCATTAAATCCTGCAGCCGCTGGTCCTTGGTGCAATGAAAACAAGTTGATTCATAGCTCATCGGTTTTCCTCCTGATTTTACCGGCAGGCCTGTCAGCCTATAGACCGGCAGGCAGCATGACCACGCCGCCTGCCCAGTCCACGTTTACCAGCCTATTTAGAATTCGCTGTGCCTGTACAGCCCGATTAGGTTTTTCCCATTTAGGCAAATCAGCTTCCTATTTTTCCCGCATACGTTCTTTGGTCTCCGGTACATACTTGCACCGGGCTCCACACCAACCATTCCGTTAGCAAAGAAGACAAAAAGAAAGTCACAAATAGCCTAAGAGGTCAGCACAGTGATACCCTATTACTTGCCAAGCAGTTCTCTTTCAATCCGTTCCCGGGCTTCCGGTGCCTGTTTGGCCATTTTTTCCGGATAGCCGAACAAGGATACGCAGGCAATGGATTCGCCGCCGACTTTAAAGGTTTTATTGGCAAATTTCATTTCCCGCAGGGTGCTAAAGATGCCGTCAAAATCAACTTCCCCTTCACCTAACCCCAAATGCTGATGAATAGTAGCGTGTATCCCCGGCGGATTTACAATATAACGGCAATCCATCGTCTGGTTCATGGTATCGGCAAACAGGACATGCGACAAATCATCCCCGGCATAAGTCAGCATGGACCGCACGTCACCTTTGCCTTGATCATAAAAGAAACCGTGCGGGGCTGAATATACATACTTCAAATGATCAGACCGGTAGGATTTCACAAGATCGCAGGTTTCATTATTAAGTTCGCAAAAATCATAAGGGTGAGACTGTATTTCCACCCGGATTCCTTCTTTTTCAAAGAGCGGCAGCAGCTCATCCACCGAGCGGAACCACATGCCGTTGCAAATTTCCTGCTGACTGGGATCACCGGACAGTTCGGTATTGATAACCTGAACGCCCATATTTACGGCAATTTCTACTATTTTTTTCCAGTTAGCCACCGCCATTTTGCGCTGCTCTTCCGTAGGCCCGGACCAGCGGTAAACCACAATAAAGGAAGATATCTCAACCCCGGTTTCAGCCAGTGCTTTGCGGTATTCCGCCTCACACTCTCTGGAGAATAACGGATGCTTATAGAACGGATTAATCCGCGGATGCGGTGATTGCTCAATATACTTATAACCCCAATCGGCAACCTGATGAACCATGTCACGGATGCTCATCTGCTTAGCCAGCACGTCAACATCAAAAGCAATTTTCATAAAGTTCCTCCTCGCTCCGGTCCTTTATAAAAGAAGGACGCGGCTACATTTTTACCGGTTAAAATAATCCGTATGCTGTTGACTGTCTCTAATAAGCGCTTTCTTTATCAGATTCCTATCTTTTCCTTTAGATATTTCCGGGCTTTCACGGCGTACTCAAAGGGATTGGCCAGCGCAGGGTCCTGTTCGGCCTCAACCAGCAGCCAGCCTTCGTAATCATTTTGCGCCAACAGCTTGCATAGCGGCACAAAATCAATGCAGCCATCGCCCGGTACGGTAAAAGCTCCGGCCCGAACGCCCTGGAGAAAGCTAAGCTTTTCCTGTTTGACCTTATTTCTTATTTCAGGCCGTATATCCTTAAGATGCACGTGTTTGATGCGCTTTACGTATTTTTCCAAAATAGCGATCGGGTTTTCACCGGAATAGACTAAATGGCCGGTATCAAACAAAAGATACACTAAATTGTCATCGGTCAACTTCATCAACCGGTCTATTTCTTCCGTAGTCTGCACCACCGTTCCCATGTGATGGTGATACACCAGCTTCATGCCCTTCGCTTTGGCTAAGGCACCTAAGCGGTTCAGCCCTTCGGCGAACGACGACCAGGCCGCATCGCTCAAGTAATGTTTTCCCTCAAATATGGGTATATCTTTTCCCTGAATGCTATAGCCCTGTTCCGATACGACAACTACACCGGCTCCCATAGCGTGCAGAAAATCTCGGTGGGCAATAAAAGCCTTTTCGGTTTCTTCATAAGGCTGGGTGGTCAAATAAGAACTAAACCAGGCGCTGGCAATCTGCAAGCCGCGCAGAGAAAGCGCTTTGTGCAAAGCCTCGACATCCTTGGGATATTTACCGCCCACTTCCGTCCCGGTAAAACCGGCTAAAGCCATCTCACTGATACACTGCTCAAAGGTATTTTCCTTCCCAAGCTCCGGCATATCGTCATTGGTCCAGGCAATTGGCGCAATGCCCAGCTTAACCTTCTCCCGATTGAACATATTGTTTCCTCCCCAATTCATCAGTTCTTTCTATAGCACGGGTTGCTGGCTACAAGATTATCCTAAGGTAAAATACCGCCCAACCACGGCTTGGGTGGTGTTCTTGCCGATTTTGATGGCATCCTCAATAGCAAGCTCATAATATTCCGGACGGAATAATTCAACCGATACCATATCAGAATAACCGATATCTTTTAAGGTTTGTAAAATAGCATCCAGGTCAATGGCTCCCTGGCCTGGCCATAACCTGTCCTCGTCCGTCAGGCTGCCAATGGGAAAGTCCTCGGTATCGTCAATGTGCAGGATAAAAATTTTAGACCCCTCGGCTTGCCGCAGATCTTCTATTCTTGAACCCATGGCATGGAAATGGAAGCAATCCAGCACCAAGCCCACATTATCCCGGTCTACCGTCTTTACGATGTCATAAGCCTGGCCGAATGTATTAATGGTACACTGCGGATGTCCGACAAATTCAACGGCCAAACGGATGCCATAGGGTTTTGCAATAGCGGCCAATTCCCGTAATACGGTTACGGAACTTTCCTTTATTTGCGTTTTCGTAAACTTTTCCGGACCTACCAGCGGCACAACCACGATGTTCTTGCAGCCAATTTTCTGCCCCGCTTCACACAGGTACTGCAATTCTTCTTTTATTTCCTTATACCCGGCCTCATCCCGGTTATTAAAAAACACCAGGGCATTAAAGGCAAACGGTTTGATATGGCTTTTGGCAAAATAGCCGGCCAGATCATCCAGGCTATGGGTTTGTAAATAATCCTTCAATTTATCCATCGTCCGGATTTCAATATAATCGTACCCGTTTTTTTCACACAGCTCCAAATCGGTCACCAAGGATGACTTTTTCATCGTTGTCGCCTGGTTAAAACACAATTTCATTTACTTTCTCCCCCTATCATATTAGTCCGGCGTCAGGCACCGGCCGTATACAGAACTCATTCGTCAGTAGTTTTCCAACTGTTAAGAAAGCAACCATTTTGTAAACTATTCGATCGTCTTTAGTTAAAACTTCAGCTTGCTTACTCAGGAGACCAAATGGCAGCATCCGGCTTCAGTAACCAGGTATGCGCTTCATCGTTAATCCGGTCGGTCCAGGGATTACCGGGCAAATGACGGATCATCCAACAATAATACATGGCATAGCCCGGTGCGGTTACCTGCGGATGGACCAGTCCACCCGTTATTAGGGAAAAACTGTTATGCTTAATCTTGAACACATCTTCGCCGATCATTGAGAAACCAAAGCCCTGCGGTTTATCGAAGCGGTAAAAGTATACTTCCGGCTGCGGATGGTGATGCGGTATATAGCTGGACCATCGCCCCGGATAGTTAATAACCTCACCGACGACTAAATTAGAGTAAGGCGCGTTGGAATAATCAAACACCGTCCGGACAATCCTAAGCGCCGTTTCGTTCCATACACCCTTGCCAAATTGATCACAGCGGCAGTCTTCCGGTCTATACAGCTTGCTGTCAAAGGCGGTTTCATTCTTGGTTTTCTGCACAATCATCTCGCAATCGCTGATTGCCAGGATTTCCACTTCCGTATTCCGGGGAATATGAAGGCACCAGGGGCTTTCGTCGAACAAAGAATGTCTTTCTATAATTTGTTCTTTGCCTTCCCAGCTAATAGCCAGTTTGCCGGATAACAGCAAAAATGCCGTCTCCTGCTCACTGTCTAAAAACACCTCCGTATCCTCTGCCTTCCAGGAACATAAGCCAATATCCATCAGCATGTTATGCTGTCTATTGGCCGCTTCCGTTATCGTATTATACCCATGCTTAACACCGTTCAAATAACCAATCACTCTACATCATCTCTCCATCTAATTTCTGTAATGACCTTCTCAGTCCGTTCGGCAATAAATTTTTGAATATCCGCCGCTTTAGGCATCGCCGCCGAACAACTATGGCTGGCTACCACCATCGATGCGGAAGCCGTGGCAAATTCCAACGCCTTGGGGACATCCCAATTCTCCAAAAGTCCGTAGATAAAGGCAGACGCGTAGGCATCGCCGCCGCCGAATGATTTTAACAGCTTAATGGAGAAGGAATCGACTTTATACGCCCGCCGGTCGTTGCAATAGGCAATCGAGCCTTTTTTCCCGTATTTGATGATCGCAATTTTATTGCCATAGCCTAAATATTGTTCCGCCAGTTGATGGCCTTTGACGGTATTTTCTGCCTCCAGAATTTCCATCAGGTCAAATTCTTCGCGGGAGCCGATAATAATATCGCTCATTTTACCGGCCAGCGAGTAGTAGACAGAGATTTCTTCTTTGGATTTCCAGGTATAACTGCGGTAGTCAATATCAAAGATAACGATAGTTCCGTGTTTTTTGGCATATTTCATGGCTAGGAAGCAGGCTTCCCGGGACGGGCTGGTTGCCAAGGCTGTACCTGAGATTAACAGGATTTTTGAGTTTTTAATGTATTCTTCGGACACGTCCTCCGTCGATAGCTGCAGGTCGGCCACTTGGTTGCGGTACATCAGGATGCGGCTTTCGGTCGGACTGAGTATTTCCGTGAAGGTCAATCCGAGAGACTCGCCATTTTGGGCTGCCGAAAGCTGCGAGGTGTCGACGCCTTCTTTTTGGAAATAACCTTTGATGAATTGGCCAAATTGGTCATTCGATACTTTGCCCAGGAAACCGACTTTTTTTCCTAACCGGGCCATGCCTACGGCGATATTGGCCGGTGATCCGCCCAGGTACATGGAAAAGGTGGCTACTTCGTACAGCGGTCGGTGTAGCTCGTTGGGGTTAAGGTCAATGGTTGCTCTGCCTACGGGGATTATGTCCATAGGTTTTGTGGCATCAAACTGGATGTGATTCATGTCCGGGTTCCTCCTTTATTTACACTGGTTGTTACTGCCGAAAATGCAGATATGTTCTTTGACATTTTCGTACGTTGCCTGCCGTATGGCGTCATGAAGCTGGAAGTAGGTAACTCCCTGGTTATCCGAGAATATCGCATACATCCGTTTTACGATGCTTTGAAATGAGGCTGTGGCAATATTTACTTTGGAAACACCATGAGTAATGGCTCTTCTAAAGTCGCCGGCTAACAGGCCGGAACCGCCATGCAGCACCAGCGGCACGGCGACCTGGTCATGAATTTCCTGCAACCGGTCAAACCGCAGGTTAGGCTCGACCTTATATTCTCCGTGGGCCGTACCGATGGCTACCGCCAGGGCGTGGACCTGAGTCTCGGCGTAGAAGCGTTTTGCGTCTTCTACCGAGGTGATCATGATTTCCACACCGGCATAGTCGCCTTCACTGCCGCCGACCTTGCCAATCTCGGCTTCTACCGAAGCGCCGAATTCCGCCGCCAGGGTCATAACTTTCCTGGTTGTCTCTATGTTTTGGTCCAGGGGACCATGGGAGCCGTCAAACATGACCGAAGAGAAGCCAAGTTCCAACGCCTGCTTGATCAAAGCAAGATCAAAGCCATGGTCGTAGTGCACGGCTACCGGAACTTTTGCCGCTTTGGCCGCGGCTACCATCACCGGGCCAATGAGCGGCAGGGGGGAATACCTCAAACGGCCCTCCGCCACTTGAAGGATGATCGGCGAGTTAAGTTCTTCCGCCGCTTCTATGGCTCCCATAACCATTTCCATGTTCGCCACGTTGAAAGCGCCAATGCCATACCGCCCGGCTTTTGCTTGTTTTAGTATTTGCTCCAGTGTAACTAAAGACATCTTCCTCCTCCTTTTCTGAGCGCCACTTTATGTTGAATATTTTGTACGGCTTACCATAATTGTTTGTATATTTCCATGATTTGTTCTTTTGTCGGTATTCTAAAGGTGTTGGCCGGGCTGCCGCTGTCCAGGGCATCTTCCGCCATTTTGTTTAGATTCTTGTAAAACTCTTCTTTATCTATTTTTAATTCCTGGACGGAAGGAACCCCCAGATCCCTGCAAAAATCTGCTACCGCTTCGATAAGCCGGCCAGCCGCTTCCTCCACTTTCGCATCAGGCGAACACAGGTTTATCGTCTTGGCAATTTCAGCAAATCTTCTCGTATTTCCCGGCACGGCAAATTCCAGACATTTGGTAAGCAGAATGGCATTGGACAAGCCATGAGGTACGTGAAACAAAGCGCCAATCGGACGGCTCAGCCCATGCACCAGGGTAACCGAGGAATTATTAAAGGCAATACCGGCTTCCAAGGCGGCCAGCGACATTTGATACCGCGCCTCCACATTACCGCCGTCTTTATAGACTACCTTCAAATTATGATAAATACGTTTGACTGCCGACAAGGCAAACACATCGGATAAAGGCTGCGCCTGCCGGGACGAATAGGCCTCAATGGCATGGGTCAAAGCGTCAATCCCGGTAGCCACGGTCACTTTAGGCGGTGTCGTCAGGCTAAAGGCCGGGTCAACCACAGCCAACTGGGGCATCAACGCCGGGCCGCGCAACAGCATTTTTACATCCTTTTGGGTATCTGTGATGATCGTAAACTGAGTAGCCTCCGACCCGGTTCCTGCCGTTGTCGGCACAGCCACGAGATAGGGAATCGGCGTGGTAATCACTTTTTTCAGATAAGAGCTGATTTCCCCGCCATTGACCGACATGAAGCCAATGGCCTTCGCTGCATCAATCGGACTCCCGCCCCCCAGGGCAATAATAAAATCACATTGCTCGGAGTTAAACAGTTGAACACCCTTTTTAACCATTTCATCGGTAGGTTCACTGTTTACTTCCGCATACAAACAATAATCAATCCCGGCTTCTTCCAATACGGTGGTTACCTTTTGGGAATTGCCGATTTGCACCATCATGGCATCAGTCACAAGCAGTGCCTTGGTTCCCTTGCCGCCAATATGCTCTTTCAACTGGCCGATTGCCCCTATTCCTGATAAAACTTTAGGTGGCATAAGAAATATTTGATTCAACCTACTCACTCCCTGTCCATCATTGACTTTTTTCATTTTTGAGTAATTCTTGGTTATATTTTGATTACAATATACTACGCAATTATAATGTCTGTCAATTACCTTTTAGATTTTAATAATAATTTATTTACTTGTTGGCAAATACACATAATCAATTAAAGAAATAATCAAAAAATCACCAAAAGTTCATAGCATACACTTGTGCCTTTGTGCATAATCCTTTATAATTAAATTTAATAGATTGATAAGCGAGGCAAAAACAATGAAATTCAATAGAATTAATGAAATTGAAAAATATGTACAAGAAGTTGAAAACGTATCCTTAGACCACTTATGCGATATGTTTAAAGTCTCTAAGAATACCATTCGCCGCGATATCGCCGAATTAGAAAAAAAGGGTTTGATCAAAAAGGTCTATGGCGGTATTACCATAAACTCTAAGAAGAACGTGGAAGTATTTGAATCCCGTGAAATTGCCAATCAGGATGCAAAAGAACTTATCGGTAAACTGGCCGGCGATCTTGTCGAAAACGGTGATGTCATTTTTATTGATTCCGGTACTACTACGAAACATATTATCCCCTTCCTTAAGGACAAGGAAAATATAACCATCATAACCCCAAATCTTCATGTCATCGTAGCCGCTTTATTCATGCCCAATTTGCGGGTTATTTCCACCGGCGGCGAACTGTTCCGGGAGGCCTACTCTTTCACCGGCACATCGGCCATCCGTTCCATCGAAAATTACAACATTACCAAAGCCTTTCTGGCATCGACCGGCATATCCCTGACCAGAGGAGCAACCAACATTTCTCCGTTAGAATCGGAGACTAAAAAACATATTATGGCCAACAGTGCCGTAAAGGTGTTATTGATTGATCACACCAAGATTAACATCGCCGCTTTAATGACTTACGCGAAACTGGAGGAGTTTGATTATTTTGTTTCCGATCAGCTTCCGCCCGAAGAATATGTTGAATTTTTCCAATCCCATAACGTCGGTATTCTAACTCCTTGATTGGTAGCACTTCTTTTACTGTCAAAACATACTAAAAAAGCGCATGCAGCTTATTGCATGCGCTTTTTCCATTACTTTACTGTAAGAATCTGCTGTTTCCGTCATATTTCTGTCATAGTTTCCTGCTATGCTCCTTGTAGTACTGTGACAAGCCTAATAAGGATCATGACAAGTACTCTTACTATCCGGCTGCCGCAAGGAGAGTGATATTTCCATAGCATCCCGTAGATTTCCGGTTTATCTATTACGAGAGGAGCAGCAGCATGAAAAAACGTTTTGTCAGCGGTCTATTGCTCATTTGCCTGTTATCGGTAACAGCCGTACCTGTCACGCAGGCTTTTAGTTTAGGAGATATTTTGAAGGTCGGCGGCATCTCCGTCCTCATCAGCAAGTTTGCCGATCCGTTAAACAATTTCATTAATACACTGACCTTCAAGCATGGAGCCGGCAGCGATTTTGCCACGAAAGTCGTTCCCATTCTCTCCTTAGGCAACGGAGGCTACCTTGGCGCCGCACAGGTAATTGGCTCTCAGGAACTGGTCGATCAGACAGAAGCCGTCATTCAAATGGAAGGCGAATTTAACGGCCGCCAGTTCCGGGTAAAAGCGCTTGTCCCGGTTAATGCCAAAAGTGTCACCAATTTCTCCCGCGTAAATGGGGTAGGCGTCTCTGCCATTATCGACGTCAATATCTAGTCCTTGTGTCACTTAAATACATAGATCATCTTGCAGTTTTTTCCGTCCCACTTTGTTGTCGTCGCCTTACATAGGTCCGATAGGTGCGGTTTCTCCGCCTTGGAGGACGAAAAAATTCTGACAAGCCTTTCTTATGATTTAAGTGACGCAAAGTACCAGTACCTCATCTGCCAGACACATAAAATAAGACCGGTGCCGGTTCACCTTATTGGTAAACCGGCACCGGTCTTATTTAGGACTTATTTTTATTTACAATAATACCGCAATACCGCCATCCGCAGCATACTGCCGGCTAGCAAGAAACCTGCTGCAGCTTAAACACCTTGTTCAGATGGGTAATCTCAAACAGTTCCCGTACAGTTCCCTTCAGGCCCTGCAAAGTGACACTCCCGCCCGAACGCTGCGACAGCTTGTTGATGGCCATCAGCACGCCGATGCCTGAACTGTCAATATAATCCAGACTGCTCATATCAATAATATAGGTATTGTAACCGCGGCTGACATAATTGGACAGCTCCTGTCCCAACAGGGCAGCATGATCCTCATACATACAACCTTTCAGTTCCACCAGAATCCGCTCTTGCTGCACTTCAATCTGCCTGTCCAACAGCAATACCCCGCTTTCACTATTCATCCAGGTTTACACCGTTCAACTTGCCTGAATTTGGAGAATTTGGAAGACACTTTTACAAACTAATTTCTAAACAAAAGCGCCAGATTCCTGCTATATTCCTGAAAATTTTTAAATTTTTCTCCGACGTTAACTATAT
The DNA here is from genome assembly GCF_900110485.1 of Propionispora vibrioides. Classification (NCBI taxonomy): domain Bacteria; kingdom Bacillati; phylum Bacillota; class Negativicutes; order Selenomonadales; family Sporomusaceae; genus Propionispora; species Propionispora vibrioides. The sequence continues at coordinate 176,421 of NZ_FODY01000003.1, forward strand.
GCAGCAGATTAGTTGACAATCATTTGGACATGTCTTACACTTTTTTAGTAACTATCTTACTCAATTGCCCCGAATTTAGGAGGAATACAGCATGAATAAAAACAAACTAACCGATTTTATTTATGCGGCTATGTTCGCCGCCTTGATTAGTGTATTAGGGTTCCTTTCCATTCCCCTGCCCTTTAGCCCGGTTCCTGTTACCGGCCAATCTCTGGGGGTTATGCTGGCCGGCAGCATATTGACAGCACGTCAGGCCAATCTGGCCCTGTTGACCTTTCTGCTGCTCGGCGTTGCCGGCGTACCCGTCTTTGCCGGCGGCACCGCAGGTGTCGGCATCTTGCTCGGTCCCCGCGGCGGATATCTGCTGGGTTTTTGGGCAGCAGCCATCCTGATTGCCTTCATGCGGCGCCAAAACGGTAAGCTGTGGCATCTGGCGGCCGCCAATATCGCCGGCGGAATCGGTCTTGTTTATATTCTGGGCGTATGCTGGCTAAGCACGGTTACCGGTATGCCTTTAGCCAAGGCCATAACCGTAGGTGCCCTGCCATACATCCCAGGCGATCTGTTCAAAGTAATTATCGCCACCCTGGTGGGTTCCGCCGTTGCCAGGCATTTACCCGGAGCTAAGGCAACATCATGAATACCGTCTATCTCATTGGCGGCTGCCGAACTCCCATCGGCAAGACAGGCGGCAGACTAAAACAGTTTCTGCCGGAGAAACTGGCTGCTGCCGTATTACATAACACACTTGCTGCCTATCATTTATCACCGGCCGCCATCAACCAAGTTATTTTAGGAAACGCTGTAGGCCCTGGCGGCAATATCGCCAGGGTTTCTGTGCTGGAGGCCGGCTGGCCCTATGCCATCCCCGCCTTGACCGTAGATGCTCAGTGCGGCTCCGGCCTGAGTGCCATTCATTTGGCTTGCAGCCAAATCCGCGCCGGCGAGGCCGACCTGATTCTGGCCGGCGGCCTGGAAAGTACCAGCCTGGCTCCCAAAAGGCAGTTCCATCCTGCCGATCCGCGTTTCACAGGCCCTGATGACTTTTATGAACAGGCCCCCTTTTCACCACCTACGGTCGGCAATCCTTCCGTAGGAGAAGCGGCAGAAAATCTGGCGGAGCAACTGAACATTTCCCGGGAAGCTATGGATCGCTGGGCCTGGGAAAGCCATCAGAAGGCCGCCCGCACCCAGAGCAAAAGACTGCTAGCCGACATCATCGTTCCCGTCAACCAAAAAGACCAGCTCATCCGGGACGATGAATGCATTCGTCCGTCCTTAACCCCGCGCCTGCTTGCCAGAATGCCGGCGGTATTTCGACCGGACGGCCGTATTACCGCCGGCAATACCTGTCTAAAACATGACGGCGCCGCCGTCATCCTGTTAGCTTCCGAACAGGCGTTACGCAATTACCGGTTAAAGCCGCAGGCCGTCCTGACGGCTCATGCTACCTGCGGCTATGATCCCAACCTCTTTCCTTTATCCCCGGTGGCCGCTATAGGAAAGTTACTGGCCGCCAGCGGCCTGCCGCTGGAAGCCATTGATTCGGTGGAAATCAACGAAGCCTTTGCCGTCAAAATACTGGCCTGTTGCCAGGCACTTGACCTGCCCCTGGAAAAAGTAAACCGTCTGGGCGGCGCCTTGGCCTACGGCCATCCTTACGGGGCCTCGGGGGCTATTATCTTGCTGCATCTGGTAAAGGCACTGCAGCAAACCGAGGGGCGCTACGGCATTGCCGCCATCGGAGCGGTCGGCGGTCTGGGCACGGCCACCCTGCTGGAAAGGTGCTGATGGCTATGCTAATTCATCGTTTTCTCTGCTCACCGCTTTCATTTCCCGATAAACCTTGTCTGATCTGGGGCAGCCAACACCTGACTTACCGGCAGTTGGCGGAACAGACCGACGAAATGGCCCGTTGTCTGGCAACGCAAATTAAGCCCAAAGAGGTCGTGCTAATCAAGCTGGCCCGCCCCCTGGAACAATTGCTTTATTTTTTTGCCATTATCAAGGCGGGAGGAATTTGTCTGCTGGCCGACGCCGCTACCAGTGATGAATTATGCGCCCGTTTACTACATTCTCAGAACATTCACCTTTGCATTGACAGCCACTACAGACTGCCAGCAACACAGGCCGGCAGCCTGCCCCGAATCCTGCCGCAGGACTGTTTCCTGGGTGCGCTCAGCTCCGGCACCACAGGCACCCCTAAGATCATTTGGCGCAGCCACGCAAGCTGGGTCAGTGCTTTCGCCGCCCAGAGCCGGATATTTAAATTAAGCGGTGCTGCCACACTCTACCTGGCCGGTTCGCTTGTCTATACGGCCAACCTGAACGCCTGCCTCCACCTGCTGACGGAAGGCGGCACCGTCGTCTTTGCTTCGTCAGGTATGCCGCGCACCTGGGTACAGGAAATCACCGATTGTCAAATCAGCGCTTTATTTATGGTGCCGGCCAATTACAAACGGCTGCTCCACGCGCTAAACGCTCCGCTGACAGCCATCACATCGTTGGTGACGGCAGGCGCCAAAATGGACCTAGCGACGTTAGAACGCCTGCTGATCTATTTTCCGTCAGCCCAAATCTGCGAATATTATGGCGCCAGTGAGCTTGGCCATATAAGCTATCTGCTGGCGGAAGATATCCTTGCCCATCCGACAGCAGTAGGCAAAGCGTTCCCCGGTGTAACCATTACCATCAGGGCAGATCAGACTATTTGGGTCAAAAGCCCCTATCTTGCTCCCGCTTATCAGCCGGAAGCCTCGGTCGGCGACCTGGGCGAATTGGATGAAAACGGCTTTCTCTATCTATGGGGGAGAAAAAACGGACTCATCAATACCGGCGGCGTCAAGGTCATCCCGGAGCAGGTGGAGCAGGTGCTGCTCACCTGTCCCGGCATTGTTCAGGCCTGTGTCGCCGGTGTTAGCGACGCCTTGCGGGGGGAAAAGATCTATGCCTGGCTGGTGGCGCCGTCACTGACGACAGCCCAGGTACTTGATTTTTGCCACAGGCAACTGCTGCCCCACTGCCACCCACAGCGGATTATCTTTGTCCCGGAAATGCCGCTGACGACAACCGGCAAAATCGACCGCCTGCGTTTAAAAAACATGTAGATATGATAGTTTTCTTCATCGACTTTCTAACGCCTATCACTTTGCGCCATAGCAAAAGTATATCTATACTGTTTAGTTAAAACCTTATATGATCTAAACGAGAAGCCTTTCCGGCCTATTACGGAAAAAAGCGGTCCACAGGATGCTGACAGAGGAACGTTTCGAACAATTCGGAAACACGCCCTAACGCCCAATGCACGGAGGCTTTTCCGGTCCGTTACGGAAAAAGACGTGCCGTAGGCTGGAAAGCCCCACCTTTCCAAGTCTTTTGGAGTGTCGGACCTAGATTTTTTGGATACTTTGTATCATGACAAAAGTATCGGGCAAAGTTTTAAGAAAACCGACCGATTATCAGAACAAAAAATCTAACAGCAACAAAGATAAAAGTCCCGCCGGCCAATATATGGCCAGGCGGGACTCTCCTATTCTACTCAAACCGCAATGCATCAATGGGATCAAGCAGCGCGGCTTTGCGCGCCGGGTAGATGCCGAAAAACAGACCGATCATCACCGAAACTCCAAAAGCGGCCGCAATGGCCAGGACGGAAATAACGGTATTCCAGCCGGCAACCATGGACACAATTTTGGCGCTGGCCACCCCAAGTCCGATCCCAACCAATCCACCGGCCACACTGATCACGATGGCTTCAATCAAAAACTGCATCAAGATGCTTCGATAGGTAGCGCCCAGCGATTTGCGGATACCGATCTCCCTGGTACGCTCGGTAACCGACACCAGCATGATGTTCATGATGCCGATGCCGCCCACCAGCAGCGATATGGAGGCAATAATGCCCAGCAGCAAGGTAATCATCCCTGTGGTTTCCTGGGCCGTAGCCATAATCGCCGCCAAATTGCGCACCGAAAAATCATCGTCTACGCCGGCGGCCAGATGATGCCGGGTCCGCAGCAATGCAGTAACATCTTCCTGCACTTTATCAATAACCTTCTCATTTTCCACCTGAATACTGATGGAGTTTACATAGGTAATCCCGATCATACGATCCTGAGCGGTGGTCAACGGCACCAGAATCAAATCATCCTGGTCCTGCCCCATAGACGACTGCCCTTTGGTCGCCAATACCCCGATCACCCGGAACGGGGCGCTGCCGATACGGATAGTCTTGCCCACCGGACTGACATTGCCAAACAGATTGGTAGCTACCGTGTTGCCCAGTACAGCTACCCGGGCCCGGGAATTGTCGTCGCTGGTATTAAAAAAGCTGCCCGCCGCCACCGTATAGTTACGTATGTCCAAAAACTCCGGTGTTGTCCCCTGTACGCTGGTTTTCCAGTTTTGATTGCCGTAAACAATTTGATACTGTTGACTTACGGTAGGAGCTACATAACTTACCCCGGAGATTTCCCGGGCAATAGCTTTAGCGTCCTGATTGGTCAGCGTGATATTCGAGCCGGCCGCCAGGCGCACTCCGCCGGACGGCGAGTTAGCTCCCGGCATGACAATGAGCAGATTGCTGCCCAGGCTGGCAATTGAACTTTGTACCTTCTGCTGGACGCCGAGGCCGATGGAAACCATGGCGATTACGGCGCCAACACCGATAATAATGCCCAGCATAGTGAGAATGGAGCGGAGCTTATTGGTCTTCAATCCTTCAAAGGCAATAGAAACACTTTCCCAGAACATGCTCCCACCCCCTAATTGCATTCATCTCTGGTAATATTTCCATCCCGGACATGGATCACCCGTTTGGCATAGGCGGCAATGTCCGGTTCATGGGTTACCATGATAATCGTACGGCCCTGCTCATGTAACCGGCAAAAAATATCCATAATCTCCAGGCTGGATTTGGTATCCAAATTGCCTGTCGGTTCGTCGGCAATAACAATGGCCGGATCGTTAATCAGCGCCCTGGCAATGGCAACCCTCTGCCGCTGTCCACCGGACAGTTCAGTCGGCAGATGATGTTTACGTTCTTCCAGCCCCACACGAGCCAGGGCCTGTGCCGCCTTTTCCAGGCGCTGCGTCTTTTCGACACCGGCATATACCAACGGCAATGCTACATTCTGCAAAGCCGACAGTTTGGTCAGCAAGTTAAAATTCTGAAATACAAACCCTATTTTCTTATTGCGGGTCCAGGCCAATTGGTCGTCACTTAAAGCGGCCACTTCCTGCCCATCCAGCCGGTAGGAGCCACTGGTCGGGCGGTCAAGGCAGCCAAGAATATTCATCAAAGTCGATTTTCCCGAACCCGAAGGGCCGGTGATGGCGGCAAACTCCCCTTCAGCAATCGATAAGCTAACGCCTGCCAATGCGTACACTGTCGAATCACCCATCACATAGGTTTTGGTAACATCCGTTAAATCAATCATGTTTTAGCCCTCCTTATAGCGGAGGTCCCTGATGCTGATTCTGAGTTTTGGTGATAGCGGCTTTGGCAGCAGGTATAACCACTTGGGCCCCTTCCTGGAGTCCGCTTATAATTTCGCTATGCTGATCATCGCTTAAACCAACTTGTACCGGCACATCTTCCACTTTGCCATTGACCATGACCTGTACATATTTTTGCCCGCCATTATCCTTCACCGCCGCCAGCGGCACAAGCATGGCATTGGTGCTTTGACCGGTAATAATATTTACTCTGGCAGTCATCGTCGGATATAGCAGCCCCTGGGTCTGATCTACATCCACATAGACAGGATAGTAAACGACATTGGACGAAGTGGTCGCACTTTTGGAAATACTGGTCACTTTGCCGTTAAAGGTCGTATCGGTATAGGCATCGACTGTAAACGTCACATTCTGCCCCACCTTGATCTTGCCAATATCCGTTTCATCGACCAGCACTTTGATTTGCATTTTAGACATATCCGCTACAGTCATGATGACCTGCGGACTGGAAATACCCTGGGCCACAGTTTGGCCGGCCGGGGTCGGTTTACCGACAACCACGCCGTCAATGGGAGATTTGATTACATAATAATCAAGTTGCGCCGCGTAATTGTTGTAGGTTGACTGGGCCACTAAGTAATTGGTCCGCTCCGCCTCCAGCTCCTGAGTGGATAAACCACCTACGGAAGCCAGCTTTTTGCCGCGTTCATAAATGGCTGCGTAATTTTGCAGTTGTGCCTGGTATTGCGACAATTGCGCCCGCAAGGTCGTATCATCCAGGACAAGCAATACCTGACCGGCTTTTACCAGATCGTTCTCCTGCACCTTCATTTCAGAAATCAACCCTGTTACCCGTGAACTAATCTCTACCGAATTAACCGCCGATATGGTGCCAGTAGCTGAAACCGTCTCTTGTACGTCGCCACGGCTCACTGCCGTCGTGCTTTCTTTAACCACCGGCGTACTGCTCTTTTGATAGTAAACCGCGCCGCCGGCTGCCGCAGCAGCCAGTACGGCCACAACCACAATCCATGTTTTATGTTTCGTTAAGGGCTTCCAACTTATTTGCATAGTATAATCCTCGCTTAAAAATTGTATAAAAAACCGCGATGAAAAACATCTGTCCCTCTCGCCTTTTCCCGCTCCTTTCCGCCATTTTGACACGTTACCTTCTATCGACTTTTACTGCCATTTGTGTTACACTATCTCTGAAAATATTCACTATTGCGAAATATCCATGATTCTATATCTTTAATAATTGTTTATTATATCTTATCCTCTCCCCTATCTCAGTGTCAATCTTAGCAACAAATGTAAAATATGCTACAGGAGGGAATTTCTTGGATTACCGTCAAACTGCGGAAACCTTATTTCATTTGATCCCCCTGCTTGAAAAAAATTTCGTCCGGCCGGTCATGCAGCAGAGCAGGCTCCCGCTCAGCCCGGCACAGATACGGGTGCTGGTAAGATTGAGTGATAAAAAGGGCACCACCATGACCTCCCTGGCCAAAGAGCTGGTTATGTCCAAACAACAAATGACCCCGATTGTTGACAAACTGGTGGCGGAAAACCTGGTGAAACGTGAACCGGACATGGAAGATCGCCGGATCATTCACATCGTACTTACCGCCGCTGGATACGAAATGCGGGAAAAATGCAAAGTGGAAACACTTGCCATCCTGCAGGAAAAGTTATCCGGCCTGAACGATGAGGACTTGACCGCCCTGCATATCGCCCTTACTGATTTATATGCCGTCATTCATAAAATACCATAACGGGATGACGGTATCAGCATACACGACAATCTTTTATTTTTCTTTAATCAAATAAAAAGAGATATCCGCGTCCTCATCGGCCGAATATCTCCTTTTTTATTGCTAAAGCCAGTAAACATCCCAAAGAGGAGGAACTAACACCATGCTGAATATTAAAATTCTCGGTTCTCAGTGCGCCGTCAGCGACTATTATCAGGAAGTCGTGGAAAAAACAGCGCAGGAGCTTGGCCTTGCCTATAGGATTGAAAAAATAGAAGCCGAGGATATCCTCCAGCGGGAATATAATGTCTATGTTGGCTGTCTCATCGGCTATTGCCCCGGCTGCAACCACGCGCCCCGCGACAGCGTCAGCGACCGGTACACACCGGCTCTGGTGCTCAACGGAAAGCTGGTACTGCATAGCCGGTTTCCCGACGAAAGCGAGTTTCGCAAGCTGCTCGCCGAGTTTTCCTAGTCCCCGCCAACTTTGAAACAGGGGCCGCTATTCCTGCAAAATTTCGCGTGCCCTTTGGGGGGTATAATTCGTCCGGCGCAGAAATCACTCGCCATGGTGCATTCCGTTAGTTTGAAGACACAGTTTAGGATTCCATCGCCTTTTTCAGACTAACGGCATAAGCCTCCACCTTTTTAAACCAAGCCGTTTTCCCCAGGGAAAGCAGCAGCAGCGCTGACCAAATAGAGGCAAACGTTACCGCATGCACGGCGGTAAACTGTTCGTGATATAAAAAGACTCCGATAAGCAAGGCAATGGTCGGCGACAAATACTGGACAAAGCTCAGTACCGTAAGTGACAGGCGATTAGCGCTATTGGCAAACAATAGCAGCGGAATAGCGGTAATAATACCAGTACCCGCCAGCAGGACCGCCGTGGTGGAAAAGCCGGTCAAACCGGTTGTTGCACCGCCTTGGTGAAAATAGAATAAATAGAAAAGCGCCGGCGGCGTCACCAGGCAGGTCTCCAGCGTCAGCCCGGCAACAGCCGTAACCTTGGCCAGTTTTTTGCACAGGCCATACAACCCGAAGGAAAGTGCCAGCGCCAAGGCCACCCAGGGAACGGTGCCGATATGAACAGCCATGAACATAACCCCGGCCAAAGCCAGCAAAGCAGAGATCATCTGCCAGAAGCTCAACCGCTCCTTCAAGACAACAATGGCCAGAAAAATACTGACCAGCGGATTGATGTAATAACCCAGACTGGTCTCAATAATCCGGTCATGATTGACCGCCCAAATATAGGTCAGCCAATTCAGGCTGATCAGGACAGAACCGGAGGCAAGGGCCAGCCATCGCTTAGTGTCACTGAAAATCTCCCTGCATTCCGCTATAAACTGCCCGCCGCGGTTAACACAAACCACCACAAGCATCATAAAGATAAAAGACCAGACAATACGGTGAGCCAGTATGGTATAGGCCGGAACGTCCAGCAGCAGCCGCCAGTAGATGGGTAAAATTCCCCACAGTACATAGGAGCCGACGGCGGACGCCAGGCCGGAAAATGTTTGATTCATAATCAAAGGTTACCTTTCTAAAAAGAATTAAGGTTTTTTTTAAAATCTAGGGAGCCGCTGATTTAATGAGCCTGTCAGCCAGACGGAAAAAGATCCGCCAGGCTGTGCAGTGTGAATTAATCAGTGGTTCCCTAGGGGGTTATGAGATGAATAGGCGTACCGTTAATGAAAGCCTGCAGCGTTTCCAAATGAACGGCCAGCATGCTGGCAATGGCTTCTTCGGTAAACCAGCCGATATGCGGTGTGATTAACACATTTTTATGGCGCAGCAGACGCTGATTCAGCGCATAGGTCTCCAGTTGGGCGCCGGTCAGCTCCGGTGTAAGCAGACGGCTGTCCTGGCAGAGCTTTTCTTCCTCCAGAACGTCCAAAGCAACACCCCGCAAGATGCCCTCTTCCAGTCCCCACAGCAGCGCCCTGGTATCGCAGATTTCGCCGCGCGAGGTATTGATCAGCACAGCCCCCGGTTTGCAGTGGCTTATTTTATCCTGATTGAATAGATGAAAGGTTTCCGGGCTGGCTGCCAGGTGCAGCGACAGAATATCACTTTCAGCCAGTACTGTAGCCAAATCGGCGTAGGCAAACCCTAGCCGCTCCGCTTCATCGGTTCTTTGCCGGCGGCTATAGGCCAGCACCCTCATGCCAAAGGCGTTAGCCAGTTCAATTACTTTCAGCCCGATTTTCCCGGTGCCGATAATGCCCAGTGTTTTGCCGCGCAGCGTTCTGCCGCGCAGCCCCTGCCAGGAGAAGTTATTATCCCTGGCCTGTAAAAAAGCCGTGTGAGCGTGCCGCAGCAACATCAGCATGAGCGCAACCGTGTGCTCGGCTACCGCATCGTCACTGTAGCCTGGTGTATTGGCGACCAGAATGCCCTGCCTGGCGCAAGCCCTGACATCGACATTAACAAAACCGGTGCAGCCCAGCGCAATCAGCCTGGTGCCGGTCAGTTGCTCTATGATCTTTTCCGTTACCGGTGAGTAATTAATCACCGAGATAATTTCACAGTCCTTTATTGCCGGGATATGCTGCTGTCCCAGAGTTTCCGCATAGAATAGCAATTCAACGCCCGGCAGATTGCGGCTATAAAATTCTTTGCGTTTTTTATCGCATTCGAAAAAAGCGATTTTCCTAACAGTCAAACCTGCCACCCTCTTTCTTCCAACCCCAGATGGCTGGAAAATACCCTGCCACTTATATTGCCTATTGTACTACGATCGGTCCATAATGGAAAGAAGGAAAACACCAACCGCCGGAGGCAGTCGATGTTTTCCTTCTTTTGCTTTTTCTACTATCCCCACTTTTTTATTGCGGGTGACTCATATGTCCGCCCGGCATGTGCATCGCCCCAGGGTTCCATCCCATGATGGTGGGATCAATCATGCCAAACACCATGGCCACATGGGCCACGACCAAAAAGACGGTCAACAAAATGAAATGGAGTTTCATTTTTTCTTCCTGAGTTTTACCACCGCCAATCACGCCCAGTTCCAGCAGCGCGATGGAAAACAGTGGAATCACTCCGCTCAAATAGGCTCCCACGGCAATCAAATCTGCCGCGCCCCGCCAGGCAAGGGTGGGAACTACCGTAACCGACAGTTGCAGGAAAACACCTAAGAAGTAAATGCCCAGCACAATGCCGATCCACTTGTTCCAGGTCCGCACAGCGCCGGCCTGCAGCCGGTTAAAAACCACGAAAAACTCAGTAGCAACAAGCGCTTCCGCCAACGCTACCGGAATCACCATATATATAATCAGATTCCAGGGCTGGTTCACTGCCAATAATTCCATGTAATGCGTCATGTTCACTTTTCATCTCTCCTTTAACCTGTAGTTACTTACTATAGCAGATCATTGTGAAGATATTGTGAAGAAAAGATGAAAGAATTATGAATGGCGCACGCCTTATTGTCCGGACAGAATAGATCCGATTGAGTTCCGGTTGAGCCGTTTTTTTGTCTTTCCACTGCTCTCCTTGTCAATATGATTATGATCGAAGATATTAAAATTCTCGACAATAAAGCAATAACACAAACAGCCGATGGCTACCAGACCGATGCTGATGATGAATTCCCATATGGAAGGGAAATAGGCACCGTCAGAGTAATGCAGCATGGAGGTAAATACGGTATTCATGCGGTTCAAAATAACGCCTCCCGCGGTCAGTACTCCGTAAGCGGTCAGGCCGGCCTTGGTGTTGCCCCATTTACTGAATACAATACCCAGTGGCACAAGAAGCCCCAGCACCATTTCCAGCAAAAACATATTGCCCTCAAAATTGCCGGCAAACATCAACCCGAACACGCCGCGGGACACCAGGTCATATACCTTCAGCAGCAGGTACAGTGCCATCATGGCGCCGCTGATCCGTGCCAGACCGCTTAGAACCTCGGTTGAAACCTTATGGCCAAAGAAATTGCCTGCCAGCGCCGACTCGATAGTAATCATGGCCGGTCCGACAAAGAAGGACGACATGAGGAAAAATACGGGCAAAAATTCCGTCCACCAAAGCGGATACACCTTAGTCGGCGCGATCAGGAATAACGCTCCCAGCGACGACTGGTGCAGCGTCGGAAAAATGACGCCGATGATCATCAGAACAGGCAGTATCTTTTTAAATAGTCCATGAAGACGGACGCCGATTTTTTCGGTAACAATCTCGCCGAACTCCAGGGTCTGGATGGTGGTATAGATGGAAACACACCAGAACACCTCAAATAATACCGAAGCATGCCCCCAGGAAACAAAAGGCCGCCAGAAATTGAACCACTGACCGATGTCCAGAAACAACCCCAGCATAACCAGGATATAGCCCAGCAGTGACGTCAGTAAGGCGCCTCTGGCGATGGGATGATATTTGTCCCGATGCAGAATATGCACAATCAGCGCGGTGGAATAACCGCCGCCGGCCAGAGCCACGCCGGTCAGTACATCGAAAGCAATCCAGAGGCCCCAGGGCCATTCATCGCTTAAATTAGTCAGCATACCAAAGCCGGTAATAAACCGGACAAGCATCGTCAAAATGCTCAAGCCGGCGATAGCCGCCAGAATCAGGCGAGTCGGTGTAATGGTAAACTTCCAGCCCAGTATCTCAATTTTCATGATGCTCATCCTCCATTGACCGGTTTTGTTGCTTCTCCTTGGCCAGCTCATTGCGCCGCCTGGTATAAAAAGATAATGCCGCCAGCAAAACGCCCCAACCAACGGCAATAAACGGCGTATGCCTCAGGAAGCGTTGCGTATAGGTGGGAAGGGCCGTCATGCCTACAACCTTAAAGCCCAGTTCTTCAAAGGGAATATCCGAAATATACAGCCAGGATGTGCCGCCTACCTCGTCTTTTCCATAGATTTTTTTTACATATTGATCATTATCTTTGATCTGCTGCTCCGCGCGGGCCACCAGTTTATCACGGTCATCCAGCTGCATGACCCCGGTCGGACACACCGACACACAGGCAGGGGCTTCCCCATTTTCCAGACGGGAAGAACACATCTGGCATTTTGTGATTTCCGGCGCCGCCTTGTGCCACTCGTATTTCGGCACATCAAACGGACAGGCGAACATACAGTAGCGGCAGCCTACGCATAGATCGGGATAATAAACGATGGAGCCGTCGGGATTTTTTTGCAGTGCCCGGGAAAAACAAGCCGAAACACAGGCCGGCTCCAGGCAGTGCATACACTGGCGTTTGACAAACCGCCAGACAGGTTCTCCTTTGCTGTTTTGCGTCTCACAGGTGCTGACAATCGTCCAGTTCTTATCGTTTAATTTCGCCGCAGACCCTACGGTCGGCTGCTTGGTATCATATTCCAGCTTATTCCACATCTTACAAGCCACCACACAACTGCCACAGCCGATGCACTTGGTAAGATCGGTTAACACGCCCTTCGACATTTCAGGTACCTCCTGTTTTTAAACCGGCTTACAGGGAATCATCTATCAGCAATTCCCTATCGTTTTGCCGTCAATTGATCGCTGCGGTCAACAAACCGGGTATGCAGCAATGCTTCCGCCTCTTCACTCAACGGCTCTTTCAGCCACTCCTGATATACCTGACGGATTTCCTGGTTCTGATAACTGCTGCGTTTGGCCGGCAAAGCCGAGTCCAGTTTATATAAGTTGGCAATCCTGGCTTTGCGCACTTCATCGGTCGGCGGCAACGAGGTCCGGGGTTGGCCGCCGCCCCCAATACAACCGCCGGGGCAGGCCATAAATTCGATAAACTGCCAGGGAGCCTTCTTCTCCCGTACTGCTGCCAACAATTCTCTAGCATTTTTCAGACCATGACACACGGCTACCCGGACAGTGCCAAGACCGGGAATATCGGCTGTCGCCTCTTTCACTCCCTGCAGGCCGCGCACAGGGCTCCAGGTCAGCAGACTGTCAGGCGGGTCCTGAGCGGTGCTCAAATGATACGCTGTCCGCACAGCCGCCTCCGTTACCCCGCCGGTGGCGCCAAAGATAATGCCGGCACCGCTGGTTTCTCCCAAAATAGAGTCATACTCGGCACTGTCCAGACTATTCATATCAATGCCTCGCTTTTTTAACAGCTGGGCCAGTTCCCGTGTAGTGATAACAATGTCCACATCACGCACCGCCGGCAGCTTGGCTTCGACGCCGGCAGCATTCATTTCCGGCCGCTGGCATTCAAACTTTTTCGCCGTACAGGGCATGACCGCCACCGACACAATATGGTCCGGACTAATCTGTTTCTTAGCTGCGTAATATGTCTTAGCCACCGCCCCAAACATCTGCTGCGGCGATTTACAGCTTGATAGATGAGGCATGAGATCAGGATAATAATATTCAACAAATTTCACCCAGCCGGGACAGCAGGAGGTAAATTGCGGCAGGCTGTGTTCCGGGTGCTTCACCCGTTCTAATAGCTCCGACGCTTCCTCCATAATGGTCAGGTCGGCGCCAAAACAGGTGTCCAGCACAGCATCAAAGCCAAGCGCTTTAAGCGCCGCCACCTGCTTGCCCTGGACAATGCTGCCCGGCGGCAGTCCGAATTCTTCCCCCAAAGATACACGGGTGGCCGGCGCTGTTTGCACCAGCACATGAACCGCAGGATTATCAAGCGCCGTCAGCACTTTCGCCGTATCCTGCCGCTCAGTGATGGCTCCGGTAGGACACCACAAAGTACACTGGCCGCAGTTTACGCACACAATTTCTTTTTTCACCGGAAGCTCATAATAGCCGTATACGCTCATTACATTGCGGCATACCTCCAGACACTGACCGCACAGAATACATTTGGCATCATCCCGTTCAATGGATACATTGTTGCTATCTATCGGAATCCGTCCTTTAACCTGAACAGGCCAGTTGGCAGGAACATTATACTGACTTGGCATCCAGCCTTTGCCTCCGGCCGATTCATTGCTGCAGCCGCTAACCGTTGCACCAACCCCCACGACCCCCGCTGTACCAAGAAGCTTAAAAAATCCTCTTCGTGATACTTTTTTCTGTTTCATGTAAACCTCCACATTGTAATCGACCTTATTTAAATAAAAAGAACCCCCTAAAATAGCTGCTGATTTCTTTAAAAATCAACGCCTACTTTAGGGGGTTCACCGTAACTCTACCCCACTATTTATATTCTGCTTATAGCATAATGCATAATCGGTTTTTTGTCTAGTGAATTTATTCACGATATAGACAATTCAGACATTGTATTATGTATTCTTCTACAATCATCAGATAATTCACCCAAAAGATATTCCAGCCGTACCTCCACACCTTAGGTCTGCACTTTCCCTAATAAACGCTGCCGGCTTATAACTGCGGCCCCACCATTGCGCCTACGCACCTCTTGCCTTCTTACTGCTGCACCGATTGTCCATGCATTATATTTTTTCCAGCGTTTCCACAGTCCGATCATTTATTACATTGCCGGTATTTAAAGTCGCTTTGGGCTCTATCAGCATCACCCAGACTTCCTCCTCAGCAACCGGCATATGCTCAATACCGCGCGGAATGACGATACACTCATCCTCTTGCAAAAGAACAGCTTTATCCCTGAATTTGATTGTCAAGCTGCCTTTCAGCACGTAAAACATTTCATCTTCATTCTGGTGAGTATGCCAGATAAAATCTCCTTTAAATTTTGCAATTTTCACATAAGAGTCATTGACCTCCCCAATAATCCGGGGACTCCAATACTCGTTAAACAGATTTAGCTTTTCTTGAATATTAATTTTTTCCATTTTATACACCTCACAATTTTTAAATAGCGGATTTGTTATCCGATCTCGGCACAGGAGCTTGGGGAGGCTGCAGCAAAAATAAAGCCAAACCCGCCAGAACCGTTCCGATACCGATCCCCTGTTGCAAAGAGATAGTCTCGTTAAAAATAAAATAGGCCAACATGCAGGTTCCTATCACCTCTCCCAAAATAGCCATGGAAATAACCGTTGTAGATACCCACTTTAGCAACCAATTAAAAATCAATTGTCCAAGAATCGTCGCGATCAGTGCCAATCCAATAAAAGCGCCCCACGTTGGTAAGGGATAATCAACGAAAGAAACCTGTTGACTAACAGCATAGCTTGCTAAAAATAACGCACTGCTCACATACCCCAGCAGGGAATAGGGAATAACGGATAAGTTTTTTCGCAGAAATTGGCCGGTAAAGAAATACGCGGTGATCAGACCTGCGGCAAGAAACGCTAGCAAATCGCCAAATAACGCCGTGCCACTGATCTGGAAATCTCCCCAGCCAATGATGAAATATCCGGTTATAGCGATAAGGCACCCAACGATTGCCCCCTGGCTCAAACGCTCCTTAAACAGAAAATAGCCGCCTGCGAGCGAGAAAAGGGGCTGTAATGTGACAATGACAGTTGAACTTGCCACAGATGTATAGCGCAGCGATTCGAACCACAATACATAATGGACAGCTAAAAATAAACCTGACAGCAGCCCCCAGCCCCATTGCTTCAGGGAGAGATATAGCAACGCCTGCCGGTTCTTCTTACTGAATAAAAAAGCTGGCAGGAGCAGCAAGGCCGCAAAAAACAGACGATAAAACGCCGTGATACCGGAAGGGGCATTCGCTAATTTCACAAATATGGCGGAGGTGGATAGCGAAAACACTCCAAAAAATAAAGCGGAATACAAAAAGATTCGTGACTTCATAGAAACAACCTCTCCACTTGTGCTTCATAAAAGACAAGATATGATATAATGTACAAAACTATTATAATATATTTGCCGCAAGAAGACAGCATTTAGCTTGTGTTTCCAGTATGTCAGCACAAAAGGGCCAAAAGATGTACTATTATGGAAAGGAAATCAGACTATGAATCAGTATCGTCTGGGCCAGACGGTTTTAAGCTATCGTAAGAAAAAAGGAATGACTATTCGTGAATTTGCCGATTATTCCGGTATCAGCACGTCACTGGTCAGTCAAATTGAGCGTGGCCAGGCCAATCCGTCCCTTAACGTATTGGAATTAATCGCCCAGGCATTAAATGTGCCGCTCTATACCCTGTTTATT
The DNA here is from genome assembly GCF_900110485.1 of Propionispora vibrioides. NCBI lineage: Bacteria > Bacillati > Bacillota > Negativicutes > Selenomonadales > Sporomusaceae > Propionispora > Propionispora vibrioides. The sequence continues at coordinate 192,660 of NZ_FODY01000003.1, forward strand.
AATGCTATTGATACGAAATCGCTTATTTCAAAGAAACAAGACCGCAAAAAAATCTACCGTGAAAACAATGACCATATTGTTTATGACGTATTAACACCAGATTTTATGAAAGCCCATATCGAACTATTAATGATGGATTTAAATGCCCGCGCCAGTACCACAGAAAGCTATTATTCCCATGCTGCCAAAGAGGAAATTGCCGTTGTCATGAAGGGAACGGCCTATGTCGAATTGGAAGGCGTCGAGTATCTTTTAGATGAAGGCGATGTTGTCCGCATTCCCCCGAATGTAAGACATAGATTTTTAAACAAAGCCGATCAGACAAGTCACATTTTATTCGTACTTACACCTGCGCTTATTTAGCCTGCCATATTGCCTAACAGCTTTGAGATAGGTTACTTCAAACAAAAACTCCCTTCCGATTACAGGAAGGGAGTTTTTATACAGACTGATTCAGTTTAAAGCCCTAGCTGCTGAAATCCGTAGTCAAGCAATTGGGCCGCATCGGCCCAGCGTTCATCATCATTAAGTACGACGGCGATTAATTCGACATTACCCCGTTTGGCGGCAGCCACCAGGCAGTCTCCGGCATCATTGGTAACGCCGGTTTTTACGCCGTTGGCGCCCGGATACTTACCCAATAGCTTATTGGTATTGGTAACATGCAGAGTGGGCTTATTTAGAAAATGCACGTCATAGGCCTGAGTGGAAACAATTTTGGCAAATACCGGATTCTTCAGGCCATAGGCCGCAATCAAGCCCAGATCATAGGCTGTCGTATAGTGATTAATCGGGTCAGGCAGACCATGCGGATTGGTATAATGTGTGCGGGTTGCACCGATTTTCGCCGCCTCGGCATTCATCAGATTCACGAAACCCGCCACCGAGCCGCCTACCGTTTCGGCCACCGCCTCGGCCGCATCGTTACCGGAAACAAGCATCATCCCAAATAAAGCCTCCTGCAGGGTCAGCCTGTCACCGGCAGTCAGGTCCAGACTGGAGCCTTCACATTGGGCAGCGCGCTTGCTGACTGTGACAATACTATCCGGCTTGCCTTGCTCTAACGCGGTGATCAGCGTCGTCATTTTGGTTGTACTGGCCGGATACATAATGGCATGAGCTTGTTTATCGTACAAAACCCGGTTATCATCCGCCACCATCACTACGGCGGCTTCCGCCAATATGTTCGGCGGCTGCACTGCCGCCGCGGCCAGCGCCGTAGAACTTAACAGAAAAAGGCATAATAAGGAAAATAAAAAAATCTTTTTACTCATCGGGTTCCTCCTAAACTTAGTTCCTTGCGTCACCTGCATGAATCATCTTGCCGTCTTTTCCGTCCCACTTTGTTGTCGTCGCTTTGCATATGCCCGATATGCGCGGCTCCTCCGCCTTGGAAACGAAAAATTTTCCGCAAATTTAATTTACACCTTCAAGGTTGACGGCCTACTAATTTTTTAATCATTTTCTTCCCACACAACGTCGTATAACGACGTATCCAGTTCCGCCACAAAAGGCGTAAGCGCACCAAAGTGAAATAGGCACAGTCGATGCAGCGCCCTGGTACAGACAGTATAGAAAAGATTGCGTTCTTCCGGCCGGCCATACTGCGCCTGCTCCGCCTGAACAACCAAAACAGCGTCAAACTCTAGTCCCTTGGCCAAATAAGAAGGGATGACAACGACACCTCGTCGGAACCGGTCCTCCTCCGACAATATAACATGAGCCGGTAGGCGCTCACTTACAGCCCGGTGCACCAACATCGCCTGCCGTGCCGTTTTGCAGATCAGGGCGATAGACTGCCACCCCTCTTGTTGCAAGGTTTCAACGGCCCGCAGCCAGGCGTTGGTGCCGTCTGCTTGCCGCTGCCGGACTACCCGCGGCTTACCGCCAAACCGCAAAACAGCCTCCGTCATTTCGGTCGCCGGCAATAAGGCCTGGCAAAAGGCATGGATCTCGCAAGTCGACCGGTATGCCCGCTTTAACGTGTAAAAATAAGAGCCTGCCTGCTGTAAAATCCGGCTGACCTCAGCAAAATCAGCCGTTGTCAAATACGGATGAACCGCCTGCGCCGGATCGCCCAGGATAGTCCACCGGCTGGCGGGAAATAGCTGCTTAATGATCTTATATTGCAGAGCGGTATAATCCTGAGCCTCGTCCACTACCACATGCCGTATTTCCCTGTTAGCCGGAAAGCCCTCCAGCATACCCAACAGATAAAGATACCCAAAAGAATCTTCATAGGTAACCCGCCCGGCCTGCAACTCTCGCAGCGTCTGCCGGCAAATCTCCTGCCATGTCTGCGGCAGCAGGGCCGCTACCTCACGGTTGTTTAGAAAATCTTCACGCGTAAAGAGCGCCTTATACAAAGACAGCGCATGCAGTTCCGTCAGTTTATGTATGATTTCGTACAGCGGGGCGGCCGCCTCGCCGGCGGCAAGACGGGCCATGGCCTCCACCGTCTTGGCGTTCACTTCATTGCCGTTTTCCGTTATTTCTTTTATTTTTTCCTGCCGCAGTCGCTGTATCGCCGACTGGAGCTTGTTTTTTATCAGCTGCCGGATTTTTTTCAATCTCCGTCCCACCGGTAAATGGGCCAGGTTATGGAAAAAGTGCTTTTTCCACTCTCCCTTGCTAAAAATAACTTCCCCATTAAACCGGATGGGCGGATGTTCCCGAACCAGATTTTCCTGCAGGAAGCTCACATAAGAATCCAATAGTTTTACAAAAGCCGCCGAAGACTTATAGCGGATATTTTCCACCTTCGTTGCCCAGCCGGCCTGCTTGTCGCCCAAAAGCCATTCCAATTGCGCGGAACGATCTTCCAGCGCCAGTTCCTGTCCCACACCGGTATCTTTCACATAATCCTGAAAGGTGGTTTGCAGTACGTTCTCTTCCCCGATTTCCGGCAATACGTCAGCAATATAATCACTGAAAATATGATTAGGCGAAAATATAATCACATTCTTGGACGACAGATGCTCCCGTTCACGGTATAAGAGATAGGCAATGCGATGCAGCGCAATCGATGTTTTCCCGCTGCCGGCCGGGCCCCGGACAAACAGCACCGGATGTCCTTCATCCCGCACAATCTGATTTTGCTCCCGCTGAATGCTTGTCACTATAGTGTGCATCTTGGCGTCGGAGCTTTTGCTGAGCACGTCCTGCAGCATTTCATCTTCGATGGTTATATCGGCGTCAAACATATACTTCATGATACCATTGACAATTTTAAACTGCCGCTTAAGCCTGATCTCGCCCTCAATCCGGCCGGCCGGACATTCATACCAGGCTTTGCCCCGTTCAAAATCATAAAACATACCGGCTACCGGCGACCGCCAGTCATACACCAGCAGTTCCCCGCTGCCGGGATGACTCAGACTGGAAATACCGATATAGATGCGTTCAGCTTCTTCGCTGCCCGACTGGGGTTCCCAAAAATCAATCCGGCCAAAATAAGGGGAATCGGCCATTCGCTGCAACCGGCTGTACTTTTGGTGAACCAGTGCCGTCAGTCTTTTCTGCCGGTCCATTTCCTCAATAAACTGCGCTTCATCGCAGGCGCTGCTGCCCAGGTTGCCCCAGTAATCGGCAAGTGTTCCCTTCAATTGCTGCTGCGAATCGCTGCATTGGCTGCCGCTGGCCGCCAACTGCCCTTTGATATGCTCTATTGTCATGCTCAGTCTTGCGAGCTCATATTCCCGCTCTTTGTTGTCCATAAACACTCACTTTCAGTCCCTATTTTTTAGAAAGCTGCCCCAATACGCTTTTTCATCTCCCATAAAACTATGCCAATCAGGTTCAATCCATGTTAGAAATATAATCAACAAATCGCAAGTCCTGCTTACACCCTGTAACCATACAAACGTCCCTCAACGAAAAAAAGAAGCCCAACTTAACAAAACGGTTGAGCTGGCTGTCAGTCCGACTCAAACAGGTGATTTTACAATCAAGGTTACGGGGTAAACCGTTCCTTTGATATACTATATTAAATTAAACAACTTTTGTAAAAATCCTGTAATCGATAAAATCCTAGTCATGATTATCTTCTTACAAGCAGAGATGAAATATGTACCCTCCACTAACATACCAAACAATCTCAAATGTGAATATAAAAAACAGTTTAAAGCTCTCAATTACAGGTTCATCTTCCTCTATAATACGTGGATATTTATAGATTAAAATTGCCGGCATCAATAAGAAATATTGCTGCTGTCCGGCCCGTCCAGGCTTGCCTCCAAAGATAACTTCACTCCTCGAGTGCATAGAAAGCCGCAGCATTCTGGATACTAAGGGGAGAGCTATAGGAGAGAAATAAATTATGGATTTTCGCCTGAAAGCATTCCTGACAACGCTTATTGTTTCTTTGGTTATGTTTGCCTGGCTGATTTATGTTTCTCTAACCAATGAGCAAATGAAGCCCATACCGGTTGCGGCACAGCAGGGCAAACTGGTTTTTCAGCGCAAGGCCTGTATCGAATGTCACACGGTATTGGGCAATGGCGGTTATTATGGCGGCGATCTTACCAAAGTATATGAAAAGCTTGGCAGCGATGCACTGAAGGAATTTCTAACCCACCCGCCACTCATTAGCGGAGCCAAACAAAAACGGCATGAACGTCTGAACGAAGCGGAAACCAATGCTATGATCGCTTACTTAGAATTCCTTGATTCCATTAATACCACAAATTGGCCGCCGCATCCGCTTTATGAAGCCAAGCCACAAGCCAGGTAATTCAGCAAAGGAGCCAGCCGACTTGTTCCGATCTCAGCATCTAAGTTATAAATATGCCTTAATTGCGTATCTGCTTTTTGGCCTGCAAGGACTGATCGCTACCGGCGGTGCGATACAATTACTCTTTCCCGACGTGAATTCTCCCATCTCCTTTGCCGCCGGCCGGGCCTTTCACTTAAACATCAGTATCTATTGGCCGCTGCTCGGCATGATGGGAGCCATTTATTTTTTCTTTAGCCAGGAGGCAGAACGGGAATTTTATAGTCTTAAGCTGATTACCGTTAATTTCTGGCTGTTGACAACAACCATAGGCTTGACTTTAGGCTGGCTGCTATTAGGCTTTACGGAAGGCCGGGAATATCTCGAGACCAACTGGCTCTTTAAATTAGCGACCTTCGCTTCCACGCTGCTCCTGAGCTTTAATTTGCTCCGTACCTATCAGGCTTCCACTATGCCCAAGAGCCGGGCCACACTGATCAGTATCGTAGCCGGCAGTATTACTCTGGTTATTTTTTACCTGCCTAATATTATGTCTTATTCCCATCCGACTACCGATGAAGTTGCCAAGTTCTTGGTGGTTCACTTATGGGAAGAAATGTCGTTGGAACTGCTTGGTACCGGCATTCTGGCAGCATTGGTGATTCGTATGATCGGCGTGGAGCGGCGGGCAGTGGAAACGGCTATTTATTTAGATCTTATCTTTGCCGCTTTAGCCGGAATACTGGCAACAGGACATCATTATTATTGGATTGGTGTGCCGGCTTTTTGGCTTTGGATCGGCGGCATTTTTAGTGCGATGCAGGTTCTGCCATCCATTATCTTGTTATATACAACCCTAAAATCAACTAACCTTAAGACTTTTTCCTGTCGCTCCGACCGTGATAAAATCGTGGCTGCCCTAATCGGCTGCAGCATATTTTATCATATTTTCGGAGCTGCCTTTTTAGGCTTTCTTATGGCGTATCCGCCGCTCAACCGGTTTATCCACGGAACGTATATTACCTCAGCCCATTCACACTTTGCCTTATTCGGCGTATTCGGGTTCCTGGTGTTAGCCTTGTGTTTTTATATGCTGTTTACCGAAATAAGCCTTGCAAAAAAACTATATCCCTGGTGCTGGGTTGCCCTTCTCTCACTAAATGCCGGCCTACTGACCATGGGAACAGGACTTTTACTTGCCGGCGGCTTACAAGTCTACTGTTGGTGGGTAATGGGCTTGAGCATTGACGAGACCAATGAATTGATCAGGCCCTATTTGCTTATCCGGGCAGCGGGCGGCGCTGTCTATTCCGCCGGCAGTCTGTTGCTGACATTTGTTGTTGTCAAAAGCCTATGGCCTAAAATCAAGATGTTGTTTCAAAGCGAAGGGCATCTGTCGAACATTGCCTGTGATGATTTAAACCAGCTCGACGGATTACTCGATGATTTAGTTCAAAAGGGAAAAGAAGCGGAGCAGGTACTGCAAAAAATTCAAAACCTTAGTCCAACCATCTTAACCCGCTCCAAGGAGAATAAGTAAATTGGCTGCCCCTACGACTTACTATACAGACGGGAGGCTGGGTTAACATGAGCGGACAGCATGAGTTGTCTATGAAAATAGCCGTCTTTTCCGACACCCACGGCACCGGTCCCTCCTTTACTCTGGATTGGGCGCTGCCCTACTTAACGACAGCCGATGCCGTCCTGCATGCCGGCGATTTTACCACACCGGCCACACTCGCATTTTTCCGGAAGTTTCCCGGCTTTCACGGCGTTACGGGCAATGGCGATCAACCGGAAGTGGCCGCCGTTCTTCCCGGACAACAGATCCTGGAGCTAGCCGCTTACCGTGTCGGCTTGTTTCACGGACACGGTCCGGGCAAAAGCACACCCGAAAGGGCGTATGCCGCTTTTGCCGATCAGCCTGTAGACATCATCGTCTTTGGCCACAGCCACCAGCCCGCCATATTTACTAAGAATAAAATCCTCCTGCTCAATCCCGGCTCTCCCACCAACAAACGTAAAGAAAGATGGTTTTCCTTTATCCTGTTGGAGCTCTCCCCGTCCCGGGTCGCAGCCACCTTAGTGTTTAACACAGGAAAAACCACCGGCTCTGTCGAAGAATATTAAATTAATAATCTGCAGGAAGGAGCCAGGTAACATGCCTACGCTGCCCGACGCCCCCACTAAGCCGGTGCCTCCTACTGTTCCCGCTCCGGCGCCGCTAAATCCCCAAACTTCTTCACCGCCGGCAGCACAGCCACCGGCTGGTACAACAACTACCACCGGCAAGGAACAGGGCCACTCCGCCGCTGGCAGTGAAAAACCGGCAGGTTCGGATAAAACAAGTCAGAAAACGGCAGTTCCCGATAATAACAGCACCACCCCAGCCACTCCGGCCCCAGCCGAAACCGCTGCCGCCGCTTCACTGGCTCCCGGTGACGGCAGCGAAACAACAACCGCTACCGCCGCAGTACCCGCCAAAGCCAAGGCGGCCGACGGCCTGTTCCCCTCAGCCGTCTCTTCCTGGCTGCTGGCCGCCGTCCTGCTCGTCGGTCTGACGGGTTGGGGACTATCCTTCCTTAAGAAGAAAAAACCGCCTCAGCCGGCCCGCACCGTAATCGACTACTCAGGGCGCAGCAAAATTATCGCCAATGATTCGGGGGTAGATGTAACCATCGCTCCCCCGTCAACTGATAAACCTCAAGTGAAAAGCAACTTTGAAGTCCGTATCTAATACCACACAAAGAGCAGGTGCCGTCCAGTCAATGGCCCTGCTTTTCTTATGTCTGCCAGCACGAATAAGCACCACAAGATCGGTGAATGCTAAGAAACGATAAAAATGACTCTCTGCTATGAGGTGTATGCTTTGCAGACGTTTAATAAAACTGAATTTATTATTATGGCCTTGGGCAATATTATCGGCTCAGGTATTTTCCTGGCCAGCAGTCTGGTTATCACCGTAGCCGGCGCCTGGGCGCCGCTGGCCTATCTGCTGGGCGGCCTGATCATGATGATGGAAGTGGCTTTTCTGATCGAAATGTCAATTATCGATCCCGCACCAGGTGCCTTCAAGGTGCACGCTCAGGAGATATTCGGTAACTGGTGGGGGTTCGTCGTGGGCTGGATGTTTTGGACCAGCGGCATTTTAGGCATGGCCAGCGAAGTGACGGCCTGTGCCATATTCGCCCGGCTCTGGTCGCCGGCTACACCACTGTGGATGTTCAGCCTGCTGTTTTCCATCCTGATCACCTTAATTAACTTAAATGACCTGAAAGGTCTGAGCAAATTCGAACTGTCCCTGGCGTCGATCAAAATTATCGCCCTTAGTCTGTTCGTACTGGTCGGCTTTGCCGCGGTCAGCGGCCTGGCGATTGGCAAGATTTCCCCGGATTTCACCTTATATACGGAGGCGCTAACCGCTCCCCGCGAGGGAATTCTCGGTCTGCTGGCATCCATGTTGCTTATTCTCTTTGCCTACACTGGCACAGGTATCATTGGCATAGCGGCCACCGAAACCGAACAGGCCGAGAAGGTGGTACCGCCGGCCACCAGGATTGTCACTCTGTTTATTGTGGCATTATATACTCTGGTCGCTTTTTTAATCACCGTTCTCCTGCCGCGCAGCAGCCTCCAGCCTGACACCAGTCCTTTTGTTTCCTTATTTGAACTGGCCAACATCCCCTATTCCGGCGATGTGGTCAATATCATCCTGCTCACGGCCACGCTTTCCGCTCTAAACTCCCAGGTATATTCCTCATCCCGCATGCTGTTTTCCCTGGCCAAAAACAACCAGGCTCCCGCCTTTGCCGCCTACCAAAGCCGTCGTGGCGTACCGGTCGCCGCCGTAGCCTTAAGCGGCTTCTTTCTCCTGGGAGCCACTTTACTGTCCTATCTGCTGCCGGAAAGGGTTTTCATTTATACGGTAAGCGCCAGTGGTTTTTTGGCACTCATCAACTGGATGAGCGTTTCTGCCACCCATTATTTCTACCGTAAAAAAATTCTGGCCACCGCACCGGAAAAAATAAAATACCAGGCTCCTTTCTTCCCTTACCTGCCCTGGTTATGCTTTGTTACCATTTTCATCGCTATCTGCTCAGCCGTACTATATCCTGATCAGATGCCCGGCCTCTACAGTGGCGGAATCATCCTGCTCATCATCGGCGTCGTCTATTTCTTCCTGCCCAAGTCCAGCCCGTAAAAAAAAAGACCTGTCGAATAGCAACACAGTGCTGCATAAACCCGGATCATCGACAACAGGACTAACTACTAACGCTCAGCACAACCGCTTTAACTAGAAATAGGTTACAAAACAATTGACAAATTTTATAATAAACACTATGATCTAATTAATAATAATTATTATTTAACAAAGAGGTGATTGTATGGCTGCAAAAGTTGGCGAAAAGGCTCCCGCTTTTTCTATGGCAACTACTAAAAATCTTGAGGCACTGGATCATGTTGCCACACTGGAGGATTACCAGGGAAAATGGCTTGTATTGTTTTTTTACCCTCTTGATTTTACCTTTGTCTGCCCGACTGAAATCAGAGGGTTCAATTCTAAAATCAATGAAATCCGTGAGCTGGGCGCCGATGTACTGGGTGTGAGCATTGACAGTGTCCACTCACACAGGGCCTGGATTAAAACGTCCCGCGAGCAGGGCGGACTCGGCGGCCTGAACTATCCGCTGGCTTCCGATATCACCAAACAGGTGTCAAGAGATTACGGCATTCTGATCGAAGAAGAAGGCATTGCCTTGCGCGGCCTGTTTATTATTGATCCTGACGGTATTTTGCGTTATCAGGTTGTTTGTGACCTGAACGTCGGACGCAGCGTGGATGAAACCATCCGGGTGCTGCATGCACTACAGTCAGGCGGCCTTTGCCCGATTGACTGGCATCCGGGCGATAACACGCTGTAACCCGGTACATAAGAAGCTAAAAACAGGCCCGAGTCCAATAAGACCCGGGCCTGTTTTGTTTTTACGCGACTACCATATCTTCCTCCAGCCAGAGGAAGCCAGCCTCACAGCACACCGCCGCAATGGCTGGCAAGCTGCCGCCTACGGCATAACCTGCCGGCAGGGACGGTCATTCGTCATTGCTGCGCAAAACTTCACAGCATTCCCCGGTCCAAGACTGACTAACGATATTCCGCCAGAAAATTCCGCACCTGCTCCAGCGAAGGCAGCCCTGCCCTGCCGCCCAGTGTACGGGCATTAATCGCCGCCACGGCACTGGCAAACTCAGCCGCCTCCTTTAGAGACATTTCGCTCAACAGTCCGAACAAAAAGGCACCGTGATAGCTGTCACCACAACCGGTAGTATCGGTCACCTCGACCATAAACGCCGGCTGATGAAACAGCTGACCGCCCCGGCGGGCAATCCAACTGCCATGAACGCCATCGGTAACCCCCACAATATCAGGGCCTTCATTGAGCAGCTTGACCACAGCGTCCACCGGTTCCGCCTCTCCGGTATAATGAAAGGCGAAATCCCTGGCGACAATACAGATATCGCTCTGTTGTACCAATTCACGCATGCCGGGATGATAGCGGTTGGCGCCGCCGTCAAACGAAACAAGCACACCGGATGCTTTGGCCGCTGCAATGGCTGTCCGGCAGGCCGCCAAATAACGGCCGTTAACATGAAGGATTTTGGCCGCCTTGATTAGCGCCGTATAGTCCTCTTCGGCACCGACCTCCGGTGCCGAGCCGGGATGAAACAAAATAGCCCGGTTGCCGGTTGCCTGGTGGACCAGGATATTGGCAACCGTCGAAGACTGCTCGGGAAACCGGGTGATGAAATCGCTATTAACCCGGTTCTTGGTAAAATCCTCAAGAATAAGCGAACCGACCCAATCATTCCCTACATGATCGATCATCGCCGTTGACGCCCCCAGCTTGGCTAACGTTACCAGGGCCGTCGCCACCGGACCGCCGCCGTCCAACAGCATGTCGCCTGCTTTCTGCACTTCCCGGGTCTCGGGAAAACGTTCCACCACAGTAAACATATCCAGTGTTGACGCACCTAATCCTACAACATCTATCTTTTGTATTTCCATATCTTTAGTCACCTATTCTCTCAGCATAATCACCTTGTCGGCCCGGCTGCGGCTCTTCCTAATCAGTTCCGCATTCGGTCTGTCGGTGGATTCTATTTTCCGCACCGCTTCAGCCACTGTCCGTCCCGAACGGGAATGACGCCTGATCAAGCGGCCGCGGGTAACGTTCGACGGCGTATCAATGAACCAGGTCTCGTGCAACAATGCCGCCAGTTCGCTCCAAGGTTTACTATCAAGCAGCAAATAATTTCCCTCAATAACAATGATTTTATGCCCGGGCACCACACGAATTCCGTCAGGTACAGGATTATGCAGCCGGCGATCGTAAGCGGGGCAGCCGATGACCGTCTCCGGTTCCCCGGCCAGCCGCTTTACCAACGCCACAAACCCTTCCCCATCAAAGGTTTCCGGTATTCCCTTCAATGGCAGCAGATTCTTTCTTCGCAATATATCATTATGATAGTGAAAGCCGTCCATCGGAACAACAACCGCCACATCCTGACCTACCTGCCGGTTAATTACTTTTGTCAGGTTAGCGGCCAGCGTACTTTTGCCGGCGGCAGGTATACCGGTAATCCCCAGCAAAAAACGCTCGCTTCCCCGCTTCCGGTAGGCGTCAATCACCTGAGCGGCCAATTCCGCCACAACAGCCTTATGTATTTCCATAGTTACCCCTTCCCTTTACCTGACGGTTACATCAACCATTACCGTATATCTCATTCCCGCTGTCCCCGTCAAACTCCTTCTTTGAGGAACCGGCTGCGCCGGTTCGGCAAAACAAAAACGGCTAAGTATCCTATCCGCCGCCGCTGGCAGTACAGACAGGATCTTAGCCGTTTTTATCAAGAGCTACCGTTTGAAATGCATAATATAAAACTCCCTTGCAAGCTGCAAGGGAGCTGTTCTCTTAGTAACGAGAATTGTTTTGGCTGAAGCAGTCTCTGCAATAAACCGGACGGTCATTGCTCGGACGGAAAGGAACCTGAGTTTCTACACCGCAAGATGCGCAAACTGCGTCATGCATTTCGCGTTGTTGACGGCCGCCAAAGCCGCCACGGTTGTTTTGTTGCTTACGGGCTGCACGGCAGCTCGGGCAACGACCCGGTTCGTTGGTGAATCCTTTTTCCGCATAGAAATCTTGTTCCGAAGCGGTAAATACGAAGTCAGAGCCACAGTCGCGGCAGGATAAAGTTTTGTCTTGAGCCATTATGTAATAGCCTCCTCAATATATTGTACCCTAATAGTTTTATGATTACTCATTGGGCATTCTCTAAGGAGAAGGACTAATGGCAGTTTCACTGAACCTATTATATGGGCTGTATTTAGTATACTTTACCTTACCACAAAAGTAAAGCAAATTTTATACACTTTTTTATTATGCTTAGAAATAACCTCCAACAAGCCGGCTGTGTAGAATCGCAACAGATATCATATACTACAACAGATAGGCATCAACCACTTTCGCCACATAATCATCCATTCCCGATTCAGTCAGTACAGCCAGTCCCAGTCCGTTTTGATTGCGGGGAAAACGGGCTACATAGCCCTGTGTGCCATCCCGGTCCAAACTGCGTTCCCTGAAAACAGCAATTTCCGTTTCCGCCACAGCTTCATATTCGGCCAGCATGGTACGCACCCTGTCTGCCACCTCGCCAGCCGGACATTCCATACGCTTGAGCCTGCCAAGTATATCGTCAATCGGCTCCACGCTCCCACCTCCCGACAAGTTATTTCTTTATTATATCCGCCAGTGAAGCTTTCATACCGAAGGGCTTATGTCACCTGCATTTATCCCGACGCTCCGCCTGATTGATCTGCCAGAAAGAAGGTGTCCTATGAACAAACAACTACCTGCCGCGTACAGCATTCAGGCTCGCGCCTTTGCCATAGCCCGTACGCCGTTTACCCACAATTTCTGGGTACTGACCGGACCGGAGGGCCAGATTCTTGACCAGATTCACGGTCTGGCCCATGACCCCGTAACTCAGCGAACCAAAGCGGTCGGCAACTCCACCTGCCTGCTGCAGGTGCTGCATGATCCTGCCATAACCTGGTCCCAGCAACCGGGTCAGGCCAAAGTTCCCTGTCACACTGGTGATCAGGTCATGATTACCCGGCTCTGGCAAGCGGCACTGCATGCCATTCCGGCCATCAACGACCTAAAGCTGCGTTACCCGGACTGGTGGCAGCACTTTTACAAACCAAACTGCAATTCGGTCTTTAACACGCTCGGCCAAATCATGAACATTCCTTCGCCCCCCAGTCTCCTGCCCACCTGGGCGCCGGGCATTCATTTGGTCATTTCTCAGGAAATTATTGATCAGTTCCGGTATCAGCTGCAATGATTGCCGGTCCCATAAAATATAAAAAAAGTGCCACGGCAAAAAAACGTCTCCTGCCGCGGCACCTTTTTTTATAAACAAGAACCTTCAATTCACAGACAATCCGCTTTCTATTAACAACTATGCCCGGTTCGCTTACAGTGTCTGTTCTGTCCGTTCGATAATATCGTCCTGGGTCTTGCGGGAAAGCACATTGAAGAAAGCGCTGTAACCAGCCACCCGGACAATTAGATCACTATATTGGTCCGGTTTTTCTTGTGCTTCACGCAATGTTTCTTTTGAAACAACATTGTATTGAACATGAAATCCCTGCAATTGGTTGAAAAATCCGCGAATAAGCTGAATAAGCTTTTGCTTATCTTCTTCCGTCTGCAATAGCTGCGGCGTAATTTTCTGGTTAAGCAATACGCCGCCGGTGATATCTTCCGTCGGCAGTTTAGCCACCGATTTAAATACGGCGGTCGGACCGTTGATATCCATGGCGTGGCAGGGCGCGCAGCCTTCAGCCAGCGGCTCCCAGGCCTTGCGCCCGTCCGGTGTCGCCATCGTGCCAAGACCTTGGCCAACGTTGGCGGAAATGGACGAGGTCCCGGCATAATAGTTGCCGCCAATGGGGCCGCGACCATATCGAGTATTTTTATACTTTTTGATCTCCCGCACATGCATATCGTACGCTTCACTGATCAAAGCATCGACATAGTCGTCATCATTGCCGAATTTAGGAGCCTTACGCAGCAGGGCGTGACGGATTCGTTCGCCCTTTTCCCCCTCATAGTTGTTGTGCAGGGCCTCCCATAGCTCAGCCGGTGTGAAAAGCTTAGCTTCAAAGACGCACTTTTTGATCGCGGCCAGCGAATCGGCCAGATTGGCAATGCCCACCTGCAAATCGGAAATCATGTCATATACAGCGCCGCCTTCTTTAAGATTAAGACCCCGTTCGATGCAGTCATCAACCAGTGCTGAGCAGAGAATATCTGCCGTATACTTTTCCAGGGTACGGTCGACGGCGGTATCAATAATAACATTTTCCTTGGTAAACTGCGTGATAACCTTATCCCAGGCCAGCATGACCTGATTAAAAGAAGTAAAGTCTCTGAAATGACCGGTTCCTTCACAAAGTTTTTCACCGCTTTTTGGATCGAAACCATCGTTAAGCGCAATTAAAAGCGTCTTGGGATAATTAAGAAAACTCATGCCGGTGCAACGATAACCCCATTTGCCGGGCACGGCAACTTCCACGCAACCGATGGCGCTATAATTATAAGCGTCTTCCTTTGCTACGCCTTTTTTAATCAAGGAAGGAATAATAATCTCATCACTGTTAAAGGCCGGCATCCCCGTACCAAGCTTCAATAGCTCGACCGCCTCTTTCATAAAACGGTCATCCAGTCCTGCATGGTAACGAACGGTAAGGTTCGGCTGCGGCAAATGCACCTGGGCATCTGACCTGATGATCAGGTAGGACAGCTGATTGACCGCATCCTTGCCGTCCGGCGTCTGGCCGCCAACGGTAACATTTTGATAAAGCGGGCTGCCCGCTGAATATTGCGTGTGGCTCCAACTGCGAATTTTGTTGATCGTATAGGTCTTAATCCACAGATTGGTCAGAAGCTCGCCGGCTTCTGCTTCCGTCAATGTACCATTTTCCAGGTCCCGCCTGTAATACTCGTAGGCATACTGGTCCAGGCGCCCATAAGACAAAGAATGTCCATTCGACTCAATTTGCAGCACCAGATGAATCAACCAGATAGACTGCAGGGCTTCGTAGAAATTCTGCGCCGGCTCATAGGGCACGCGCGACAGCGTATCGGCAATCCGTTCCAGTTCTGCCTTACGTTTGGGGGAATGACAGGCAGTTGCCTGCTCCCTGGCCAACTTCACGTAGCGGCCGGCAAAGGTCCGCACCGCCTCAATCACAAGCAGAATGGCTTGATAAAAATAAGATTTCTCGAGATCGGTATAAACGGCAAGATCAAGACCGGCCAGTTTTTCTCTGGTATGAGCCTCATAAGACCGCAAGCCCTCCCGCAGCAATCTGCCGTAATTGACGGCAAGGTGGGCATCGCCGGAAGTAATATTCCCTTCGGCTTTAATAATGCCAAGATCATAGAACAGGCGGCTTTTTTCCGGCATGGCCGCCAGTCCCTTTGCCTTAATTGTCCGGCCTTCCCAAAACGGAGCCATGTCGCGCAGAACCTGCTTATTTTCCTCGGTAATATGAAAAACATCGCCGTCGCGGGCAGCGAACTGATCCAGCTCGTCAATGACCCAGTCCATGGCATATTCGGGAAAGATGGGCGCCGCGCAGTTGGACGATGCCTGGTTTCCCGCCAGCATACTCTCCTCCTCGATATAGATGCTCATATGCTCGAGAATGTTTTTTAGCATATAAGCCCGTTTTAACGGTAACGGTTTATCCTCATGCTGGCGATACGCTTCAGTTGTATAGCGGGCCCGCTCCGTGCAAACCCAACGGGTCGGAGCCAGTACATCACTGCGATACTTTTCCATCCGCGGCGTTAATGCTCCGAAATAGCTATTCATTGCAGACAACTCCTTTGTTGTTATAAAATATCACTCACTCCCATCAATATCCGCATATTCGATTACCAAACCTTCCGTCGTCAGAGCTTTTTGGGCTTGTTCTGCCAGCCGGTTGTCGGTATACACCTTGGCCACTTCATCAAACTTAAACTGCAGCATGACGCCCTGGGCAGAAAACTTGGACGATTCGGTCAGCACAATCGTCTGTCGCGCACTTTTGGCCATATTGCGGACCGTTTCAGTACGATACGCATCGCTGCCGGTAAAACCAACCCCGGCCCGATAGCCATCGGTACCGACAAACAGCTTATCTACAAAGAAAAGCTGTGCTGTCTGATGAACGATCGGTCCGATTGTCACGCCCGAACGTTCCTGATAATCGCCGCCCAGCAGGATGATATGCAGGTTTGCATGATTACGAACGAAATTGGCGATAAACACGGAGTTGGTTATGATCGTAATATTTTTTTTCGTCTCTGCCAGTTCCAGCGCTAAGAGTGCACAGCAGGAACCTGATTCGATCATCACCGTTTCATTGTCTTCTACACAGGCTGCCGCCAATTTGGCAATCCGCTGCTTTTCTTGATAATGAACGGACAGGCGATTTTCCATGTCTTCGCTGTCTATGCTTACAGCATAACCGTGCTCCCGTTTCAACAGGCCCCGTTTCTTCTCCAGAAAGTCCAAATCCTTACGGATGGTAACCTGCGATACACCGAGGCGTTCCGCCAGTTTGGCCACTTCGATCTTTTTCTCGCTATGCAGGATATCGATGATGGTTAAATGTCGTGGTGTCAATTTGCTCACATCTCTTTCGTTTGTTATGAAAAAGAACTCTTTACACAGCAAAAGTCCCTTTATTCATAACCATATTACTTTCGTTTATTATAGCATTGCGTTAGAGCTATGAGCAAGCAAACACCTGTTGTAGCTTCATCATAGCAAACCGCACAAGAAATTTCAAGAAAAATATTTCTATCAAAACTATTTTAATTTACGAATGAAATATACAATTGAAACATAAGCAACAAAATGCTATGATAGTTTTAAACAGCAACCGAGATCTTATTAAGAAAGGAACGGAAAAAAATGAAACCCAACAAGCCTTATGAAGCATATACAGGAATGGTATTCAATATACAGCATTTCAGCCTTCACGACGGCCCGGGAATACGAACGGTGGTCTTTTTCAAGGGTTGTCCCCTGCGCTGTCCCTGGTGCGCTAATCCTGAATCGCAGCGCTTCACCCGTGAAATCACCTGGGATAAAAAAAAATGCAGGCTCTGCCTGCATTGCGTACAGCAATATCCTCAGGTATTTCAGCACAGACAGGGAGAGATCTTGGTCGATCAGCTTGTCGCTCAGGCTTGCGGTTCACGGCTCGACCCGGTAGATATCTGCCTGTACGATGCCCTGGACAGTGAGGGCGAGGAAAAATCGGCCGGACAAATTATCCGGGAAGTATGTAAAGACAAAGCATTTTACAGTGAATCGGGCGGCGGGATTACGCTGTCGGGTGGCGAGGTGCTGGCCCAGCCGGAATTTGCCCTCGCCATCCTGCGTTTGGCTAAGGAGAACGGACTGCATCGCGCTGCCGAGACAACCTGTTATACAACCCCTGCTGTGTTTCGCGAATTCCTGGCTGAAATCGACTACCTGCTATTTGATGTAAAGCATTTTACTGACCAAAAACACCGCAGCATAGTGGGTGTCCCCTTACCGCCGATCACGGAAAATATCCGTCTGGCCGTTGCCTCCGGTAAGGATATTCTGGCGCGAATACCGCTTGTTCCCGGCTTCAATGATACTTTGGCGGACGTCGACGGCTTTGCCGCTTATTTTCAGGAAGTTGGTATCAAAAAAGTACAATTGCTGCCTTTCCACCAGTTCGGCGAGAATAAATACCGGACACTGCATAGATCATATGCCTTTACCGGCGTCGACGCCTTGCACAAGGAGGACCTTCAGGAACATGCCCGGCGGTTTGCCGGCTTCGGAATCGAATGTATGATCTAATTCTATTATCTGAGGTACTAGTACTCCGCCAACCCTGAAACAATAAAAAACTACCATTAACAAGACTATGCTTTTGCACCTAAGACAATCCCGTTTTGCAGCTAAAACTGCCAAAATGGGATTGTTTTTCCTGGATTGCTAAAAATTACCTCTTCTTATTTCTGACCGTACAAATAGGTGAAGACATCACGGGCTTTTTGTATTTCTGCCGCCTCCAGCAGCACCGGATTGCCAATATGTTTGGCAAAGAGGTAAGACTTCGCATTATCCTCCAGCATCACCGCGGCGGTTAAAGCGTGCCGTACCGAGGTCCCTACCGTAATAACACCATGATTTGCCAATAGGCAGGCGCTTTTGTCGCCGAGAGCTTCCACCACATGCGGACCGATCAGACCGGAAGCCACCGGTGCGTACCGGGCCACCGGTACGGCTCCGCCCACCTCATTGGCCAAAGTAGTCGTCGCGCAGGGAATTTCCTGCTGCAGCATGGCAAACGAACAGGCATAGGTGGAATGGGTATGAATGATACTGAAAACATCCTGCCGTTTTCCGTAAATATATAGATGATCCGGAGTATCAACCGACGGCTTCCACTTTCCCTCAATTACCTTGCCACTTCCGTCAATAACAACGATATCCTCCGGCGATAAGGTTTCGTAAGACATACCGCTTGGCGTAATAGCGATATAACCGGTCTCCTCATCCCGTCCGCTTACATTGCCTCCGGTTAAAGTAACCAGCCCGTATTTTAATAAATCCAGTGAAGCAGCTAATACCTCTTTGCGCAATTGTTCCAATAACATGCTTAGTTCCTCCTCTCAGCAACTGTATAGCCGGCCTGTTTCAGCCTGGCCTGCACCCATTCTCTGGCCCGGATAATTTTTTCCTTACTGTCCGCTGCATGATCAGACCACATTTCGATCACGAAAGGTCCCTGATAACTCATATCATGCAAAGCTTTAAAAGCCTGCGAAAAATTTACAGTCCCTTGACCAAAATCGATACGGCGAAAAACCTGTTCTACCGTATCTTTAACATGAATACCTACGATATGGCTGGTCCCCTGCTTTAGCTCTTCCCTGACATTTAAATTCCAGGCGGTAAGATTACCGATATCGGGATATACCTGCAGCATCGGCGACTGATAGCGCTCCACATACTGCATGATTTTCGTCACCGAATTCAAAAAAGGATGGTCCATATTTTCGATGGCCAGCGTGACATTGGCTTTCCCAGCCCAGGCCAACGCCTGATTCATGCTGTCCTCATATAACTGCCTGGTTTTTTCATTACCCGCTTCATAGTACACATCATAGCCGGCCAATTGAATGACCCGGATACCGGTATCCACAGAAAACTGAATCGCTCTTGCCAGCAGGTCCAGTCCTTTTTGCCGTACGGCTGCCGAATCACTGCCTAGCGGATACTTGCGGTGCGCGCTTAGGCACATACTTAAAACCGGTGTTTCTGTTGCAACACTGGCATCCAGAAATGCCTTCTTTTGCTGCCGGTCCCAGTACAGCCGTTCTATCCGTTCTTCACTTTCATCTACCGATAGCTCCAGAAACTCATAGCCACACTCGGCTATCAGCCTAAACGTCCCAAGCCAATCAGGCAGCCCGGGCAATGCCTTTTCATAGATTCCCAAAGGAGTGCTTTTCACTATATTCATCGATTACCTCCTGCCAACAGGGTGTGTTTAGCCGAACAGACTAAATAGCTTCCAAATAACCAGTGTAATCGGATTGGTGGAACCGACAAAGCTGGATAAGGTGGACGTCCCCGCCGGCATCTGGAAGCCTGACGAAATAGCCATCACCGTATGGGTTTCGGCGTTAAGCGTCCCGCTGTATAAAGCAAATACCGTCAAGACCGAACCAATCAGTACATTTCTGAATACATTGCCGCGGGTAAAGATATTGACCATGCAAATCATAAAGGGAATGGTCGCCAAGTCACCAAAGGGCAGCACCTTGTTGCCCGGCAGGATAATGGCAAGACCAATCGCGATGGGCACCAACAGCAGCGATGAGGCAATAACAGCCGGGTCACCGACGGCAATGGCCGAATCCATCCCGATGGTAAATTCCCGGTCCGAATATTTCCGGGAGAAAAATTCCTTGGCCGCATCGGAAACGGGTAACAGCCCTTCCATCAAGATGCCCACCATCCGGGGCAGCACCATCATGACGGCGGACATAACGATAGCCAAATGGGTGATTTTGGCAAAATCGTAGCCTGCCAGTACGCCGATGCCCGCCCCCAGGAAAATTCCGATAACAATTGGTTCGCCTAAAACACCGAATTTGGTGGAAATGGTTCCGGGATCGGCTTTGATATCTTTGACGCCCGGAATCATGTCAATAAGCTTATTGATCGGCCAGCCGATAATAGCAAACCCGTTAGACAGGATATGGGGAATGGACACGCCTTCGTATCCATAATACTTCTGAAAATACCGGGCGGTAAAATCACCGCTTTTCAGGCCGACGATTAATGCCGCTCCCGCTGCGGCATAACCTAAGATCAGATTATTGGTGCTGCCATACACCATAGCCCCGACAAAGGTAAAGTGCCAATAGTTAAAAATATCCACATCAACGACATTGGTCATTTTGGTGACAAGCATGATGGCGTTAATCGTTATACCCAAAGGGATAATAAAGGCCCCGATCTTGGAGGCAAAGGCAATACTGGCGGTTGCCGGCCAGCCGGCGTCGAGAACGGTCAGGTTCACCCCAAACCGTTTGACCATGGCCTCGGCCGCCGGCCCCAGATTATCCATAAAAATGCCAAGGATGGCATTGATCGCAATAAAACCAATCCCGATGGTGATGCCGCTGCGAATGGCCCGCCCCGGTTTCTGCCCCAGGACAATCGCAAAAATACTGATCAGTATAGGTAAGAAGACTGCCGCGCCCAGACTGAGAAAAAACTCAAAAACAGTTGCAATCGCGTCCATTTTCATCTCTCCTTATGCTTTTATCGCCTGATAAATCTCCTCTAACCGTTTATCCACACCGATTCCCGTTAAAAAGGGCTTACCGTCAAATACCGGTATGCCGTTACCCAGATCGGGAACTGCCGTAATCGATACGATGACATCGGGCTTCATCATATCTGCCAGTGAAGGGATTTCAGCCGCCTTACAAATCCGCCACTCCACCTTAATCTCTCTGTCATGGCAATAATCCTCGACTTTCTTAGCCACAATCGTCGATGAAGCCACGCCACAACCGCAGGCCACCAAAGCTTTTCTTTTTAACATGTTTCTTCCTCCTTTCAAATGTCAACAGACTACTAATGGTTGATATAATAATTTAGCTTTTGATACAGCTCACCGGTTTTTGTCTCCAGCAGGTCCAGCATAATATTTTTATTCTGAAACAAAATGGACAGCTTGTTCAGCATTTCAATATGCTTATTGGGATCGTCAATGGCAAGCATGAAGATAAAACTGACCGGCACCTCTTCGCCGCCGCCTGACCCCATGACCTGAAATATCACGGGCTGGGCCAGAATGCAAACCGCAATCACCGGCTTATGTACATGGATGGTATCCGAGTGAGGGATTGCCACGCCAAAGGCTTCGGTCTGTAAGCCGGTGGGAAATGTTTTTTCCCGGTCGATGACCGCCTGGATATAGGTTTCTTTCACATACTGTAATTCGTACATTCTTGTGGCAATATACCGCAAGATTTCATTCTTATCGTTTATTCCATCCTCCCGGAAAACAAGTTCCCGGTCAAATGTGTTACGTACAGGCATGTACGATGGCCTCCTTTATCGCCTTGGCGGTGTCCAGCCGGGCAATTTTTTTAAAATCTTCTTTTATGACACACCCCAGAATGGAGCTTAGTGCAGTAAAGCAATGTTTATCCACGGCAAGCATAACAACTATGTTTACCTGCTTGTTTACCCACTGGATCGGTTCTGCCAGTGTCGCAATGGAAATAGCTGACCGAAGGACATGAGCCTCATCAGCGTGGGGAATCGCCACACCACCATCCAGTTCGGTGGGAAATACCGTTTCCCGCTGAAAGACATCGGTCAAATACTCCGCTTCCACCGCTTTACTTTTGATCAGATGCTTGGCTAAAAAGGTAATAACCTCTTGCTTATTGGTGTACGGCAGCTTGATGTGTATATTCTCTTCGGCCAACAGCTCGCCCACCGCTGAGCCTGCTGTCAGTTCCCCCGGCCCTCGGTACTTGTGAGAACTAATAAATTCTTTGAAGGTTTTTAGGCCGGCTGCCGTTACGATTTCCCGGGCATTAAAAAAGGGGATTCCCTTACTATGTGGATTGATCGTACCAACAATGGCAATGATCTTTCTTCTTTGCTTAATCCGGTCAATTTCCAAATCAATCCTGGGAAATTCAACAATGCCCCTCGTTTCAATGGTAAAATCCATCCCGCTTTCCGGCAGCGCCTCTGTTAACCGGTCTTTTATCAGTTTTGCTGTGCCGCTTCCGGTAACACAAATCGCCAAAATGACCGGCTTGCTGTCGCTCAGTTCTCCCGCGGGGATTTCCGGCTCCAGATTGTAAGGCAGTTCATTGCGAATAGAAGACAAAACATCATCCAGCCCCAAGTCCGGCAGATTCGTTCGCCGCGCTACCTCAATAGCCAGTACGGTATCCAACCTTGTCAGCGTTCTTGTCTCAATACCGGTCTCTTTGGTGATGAACTCACCAAAATAAGCTAATGATCCCATATCGGCAAGCAAAATCACGCCTTTTCCTTCATCCATTTCTTTTACCAGCCGAATGGCTTCATTCAAAGTCTCCTGCGGAGTTTTCTCCAGGGACATATCCAAGGCCCGGATATGCTTCATAACTCCCAGCAGCTTATTCACAACTTCCGCCACCGCACTGGCTACCCGGCCATGAGCCAGCAGCAGAACACCGACTTTCGGCAGTGCATACAGTTCGTTGCGATATCCTGAATTCAGATAGATAGCCATAAAGCCCAATTCTTCCTCCGGCAGGAGGATACCATAGGTTTGCTCCAGATACCGAGCAATGTCCCGGGCTACCGCCAATTCCCGGGAATAGTTCCGGGCAATTTCAGCCAAATTGTTATTCTGGATTTTCTTGCCTTCTTTCAGCCTGCTAATAGTTGCTTTCAGGTGGATAGCCAGACTGAACAGCAAATTTCCGTCCAGAACGCCCATTTTTTCCGAGGCAATCGCGATGATTTCTTCCGTCAAAGAGACAATTTGCTTGCCTACCACGGAAGTCAACTCTCTAACGTCCAAATCACCACTGTCGGTTTTCATATTCTTGATATATTGCTGGATCTTCTTTTCCACTTCGCCGCCAACAATCCGGTTTATGGCTTCCACAGCTAACCCTTCCGCCAGCAGAGTCAAATAACGTTCTTCCATATACCGGTAAATCCCCTCGGGAAAATGATACAAGCTGTCATTAGGCCGCAACTGGTTAATATTCGAATCAGGTGAAATCTCAACGTCACCCTTGACATAGGTATCCACTTTGCTGCGATAGTTGCGAATATCAATGAGGCCTTGCATGACATATTCGGGGACCTCGGAAATACCGATCCAGACCGATTCCCGGCTCATCGTCAGCCGGTTTAGGAGCCCTCTGGCACAGGCCACCTGAATATCGCTGCGCAGTTGTCCCAGATTGCCATGACATTTGTACAGCATCAGCGCTTTATAGACATCGGCCTTAACCAGAATTGGAGCACCAATCCGCCGTGCCTCACTGACGAAAAAATTATTAATAATGTGATACCGTTCGCCCAGCGGGCGCGAGTTAAGATCGGGTATTTCAATCACCATGGGGATTCTTCGCTTAAACGTAGTCAATAGATAGGAGTCGAGTGGCTCCGAGGTGGCACTGATCAGCATCACCCGGATCGGCAGCGACAATTTGGTTTCCCCCAGACGCCGGACCTTGCCTTTATCGATAAGCTGAAACAAAATTTCCTGTCCTTCGTGTGGCAGCCGGTGGATTTCATCGATAAAGAGCACGCCGCCATTCGCCTTTTCCACCAGACCGGCTTTATCCGTGTCGGCACCGGTAAAAGCACCTCTGACGTGGCCAAATAGCTGGGACAGTAACAACTGTTGGTTTTCCGCATAATCGGCCGCATTAAAAACAATAAAGGGAGAATCTTTTATAAAGGTGCCGGATGCCACTGCAAACTCGTACATGCATTCCGCAAGCTCGCTTTTCCCCACACCGGTTGGCCCGGTGATGATGGTATGCAGGCCATGGGGCGGATATAAAACAGCGGCCTTGGCCAGTTGAACCAGTGACTTTAGACTGCGGTTATACCCCACCAGCTTGGCAAAAACATCTCCTTCCGGCGCTTCCGGCTGTTCTGCCGGGATACTTACAGGACCGTCCGGTTTCATGACCGGCTGTTCCTGCAGCCTTACTTCCTCGGCATATTTGCTGACTGTGCAGCGCGCCACGGCATACCCCGTCTGATTCACCAGTCTCGTTAAATCCACCATGCCGATGTCCGGCTCTTGTTTTAAAAACGTTTCAATCTGTTTTAATAGCCCGGCCTTCCTCCTTTCCCGGGAATCTAAAATTCCCAGCTGATTTCTGATAATGGTAACTTCTTCCCGGCGAATGCCCAATTGGGCGGCAAGCTCCGTATCAGTCAGCGGATTCTTGCTATCCTCGCTTTGTACTAGCCTTCGTAGCTTTTCTTTCATTCCGTCTCCCCTCACTTTTATATAAAGCAATTTTCATACCAACATCTGATCTTTTTGTTAAACCGCCCTCTAGGGAACCACTGATTAATTCACACTGCACATCCTGGCGGATCTTTTTCCGTCTGGCTGCGTCAGTAAAACCTTGAAATAGGGACCGCTATTCCTGCGGTTTTACTTCCTTGCCAGCCGAAAAAATCTCTCGCCAGGCAGGCAGGCTCATTTAATCAGCGGTTCCCTAAATCCAAGAATATTCGGAAATATTTCTTTCCTCTAAAAACAAAAAAATCATTTTCAGACAGGTCCCCTTATAAAGTGGTTATAAAAAAGCAACAAAAAAATCACAAAAAATCTCCCATTAAGGCAACACAACATAAACTATTTCACATCCGCAGCCAATCTCCTATAGCTAATTAACCAATAAAAAAAGAACTGACTTTTAAGAATCAGTTCTTTCCGTGACCTATTTAGCTCTCTGCAGCCCACATCCCATTATGCGGCTGTATCTTACGCTTTTTGCAGTTCCTTGCGGCGAGCATCCTTTCTTGAAACAAATAACCGTAATATTACACCATCCATAGCGCTATTATAGTCCAGACCGCGCTCTGCTCACGCATCCCCTTGCGGCCGCCAGTCTTTGAGGAGCGGCGTCAGGTTTCCCTGATATAGAATATGCAGGTTATGCATCGCCCGGGACAAGGCCACATAGAGCAGACGCCGCGCCAACGGTTCCGGTGGGTATTCGGTGGCCGAGGCGTTCCAGACCACTACGGCGTCAAATTCCAACCCCTTGGCCAGTGCCACGGGAGCTATCGAAATGCTGCCCCGGTACAGGGTTTCCTCGCCGGCCAGCAGATAGACCGGCAGCGCAAGGTCTGCTTCGGTCGCGGCGGCTGACAACGGCTCATAAAGCGCCATGGCTTCAGCCTCCCGTTTGGTAATAACGGCCACCGAAGCAGCACCGCCGGCAATAAATTCTTTGATGCTGTCAAAACAGTGCCGCAAGCCGTCGCTGACAGACATCATTTTTTTCAGTACTGGCCTGCGTCCGGTCTCATAGACCGGAATGGCCTGGGAATGACCGGCAGGCACCACACAGTTAAACACATCAATAATTTCTTTAGCCGAACGATAACTGTGCAGAATTTCCCGGTATACCGTCCGGTCGTCAGCAAAGACCCCTTTGGTCAATACATTCCAACTGTTGATGCTCCGGTACGAATGAATCCCCTGGGACACATCCCCCATAATAGTAAACGAGCCGTTGCTGGACAATCGTTTTAACATGGCAAATTCCACGGCATTTAAATCCTGCGCCTCATCGACAACAATATGATCGTAGCGGATCGTCCGGGGCCACCCGTCCAGCAAAAAGGCCAGATAGGCCAGTAACGCCAAATCCTCCCGCTCTACCAGACCGGCGGACAGTACATCCTGCGAATGGCTGCGAATAGCGTCCAGATCATACCGCATATCTTTTAGCGGTTTAAACATCATTTTGCTGGCATACAGCTCACGATAGGCTTCCAGCAGTTCCAGCGGCTGCCAGCGTTTAAAATAGCTGCCCAGAAATTTATCTCTTTCCCGGCTGCACCGCTTAACCGCTTCATCAGCTACCGTACCCTGTTTCTGCCTGGCCTCCAGCACCTCCACATAATTGTTCACCCGGAAGGTAATATGCCGGATCAGCGAATGCAGCCGCTCATTATACGGCGTTTTGCCTTCCTCCATAAAGGTATCCAACTGCTCCTGGGCGGTAACGGTCAGACCGCTGTCAAACAGCCGGATATCCACCAGCTTGACACAAAATCGCTGCAGTTTATGCTCCACATAAGCCTGCAGCACTTTTAGAAAATCCAGGGAGCCCTTGAGTTGAGCGGTATCGGCCAGCAGACGGCTGCTTTTTTTGTCCCGGCCAGCCAGTATATGTTCCAGCCGGTCGTTAGCCGTAATGGTAAAGACCCGGCCGGTGAGGGCGGTAACCAGATCATCCCAGACCAGTTGTTTCACATCAGCCGCATCAATGTCCGGCAGCAAATCCGATATATAGTCCAAAAAAATCCGGTTAGGTGCAATGACAATCAGCCGTTCAGGCTTCAACTTTTCATTGTATAGCAAGTAGGATAAGCGGTGCAGCCCGATGGTGCTTTTGCCCGAGCCGGCCACCCCCTGAATGATGGTAACCTGCTGCAGCGGCTGCCGGATAATCTGATTCTGTTCGGCCTGAATAGAGGTGATAATGTCTTTCAATTTATCCGCCGCGCCCGCTTTCAGCCGCTCTGTCAACAGCGGATCGCCAAGCAGCGCCTGCTGCTGACGCGACAAGATCTGATCCATGACATAATTATCCACCATGCTTTTCAGTTCGCCGTCTTCGATTTTGTATTGCCGTTTCACCCGGACATCGCCTTCATAATGATAACGCCCCAGCACTTCATAACTGGCCCGGCCACCATAGCATTCATAAAAAATGGTGGAAACCGGATCACGCCAGTCAAAAACCAGTATATCCTCGTCCTGTTCAATATGCAGGCGGGCCACCTTGGTACGCCCAATATAGTAGCTGTGAAAATCCGGTGTTCCGTCCTCCCGGAAATCCACCCGGCCAAAGTAAGGACTGGGCAAAGCGGCTTCCAGGTCATGAATCCGGTACGAGTGATCACTGCGCAGCATCGTGTGCACATAGGCGCTGATCTCATCCTTCAGCGACAATGACTTCTGAGCCCGCTGCAACCGTTCATCAATGTCCGTATTCAGTTCCTCAACAATCTGCTTCATATCGGCTATCGTTTTCGCCAAATGCTGGCGTTCCAGATCAAATTCTGAATGTTGTTGCGTCATACTGTCCCCACCTGTCATTTCATCCATTATAAATATATATTATACCAGAATAAACCGGCAAATAGAAAAGGAGTGCCCTTGGCACTCCCGGTATGTTTATGAAAGTAAAGAGCCCGTAATGATCTTCGCGCCGGCCCGCACTGATCATTTCACACCTATACGCAATCTTTCGACTACCCACAGGCATTACACAACCAATACAGACCTTTGCCCGACCACTGCAGATAGCTACCGAACCTACTGCAATCTCCCGACTGCAATAGACCCCTTGGTATTCACAACCCACAATGATCTTGACTCGACCGCCGCCACTCCCTTGGGACCACATGACAACAGTTGGGCTGCCATACAGCCTTTAAGGAATACCAACGATCTGCCCGCCGGCTGCTGCCGAACCTTCCGACCCGACAACAACCTTTGGCCGGCGAATACCGAACACTCTCATATCCGGCACCCACCTTGGCTCGACCATTACGAACCCTTTACACTGCTATTATCTGCAATACGCCACCATACATACCAGGAAATTCATTCCAATAAATAAAAAAATTCTCGTTTAAATCACGTCTGCTTCTAAAGCTGTTTCCAAGACTGATACGCTACCCTAAATAAGGGAGGGTACAAGATGGAACTATGCAAACTTGACGCATTAAAACAGGAAGAACTTATCAAAAAAATACAGGCTTTCTTTCGAGAAGAACGGCAGGAAACACTGGATGAAACGCAGGCATCCCGCTTTCTCAGCTTCATGCTCCAGGAAACCGGCCATTACCTTTATGATCAGGCACTGGAAGAAAGCCGCTTCTTTTTGGCGCAAAAACTGGAGAATATATTGGGCGTAAAAAGAGATCCCATCCATTAGCGCGACTTGCCGTAATGGTTTCCTAAACATACCATTGCATTCCGATTGATTATCGATTATAATAACACTCCAACACCCATTTAAAAGTGTACGCGGAAACGCTGCAACAATGCAGCCTGTAAAGCGCGAACCAGGCGGCCAGAATGTGCTGGCGCCGGCTCATCGCGCAAAGGCAGGCGTGTTGCAGAGGAAAGTCCGGACAGGCACGGGCTGCGATGCCCGTAGTGATTGCGCGTGACCCAATAAGTCACGGAAGGAGACATACCCTCCTTACGGCGGTGAAATCCACTCCGGCTGTTTACAGGCCGGAGCGGAAAATAACCTGAAAGTGCCACAGAAACGATTCGTTCCGGCGACGGAACGGTGCAAGGGTAAACCCCGCAAGCCTGCAACTCAAATTATGGTAGAGGAACCCTAAGACGGGAATGCGAACTGAATTAGGGCGCAGCCGGAGGCTGCGAGATAAATGTTGTCCGAGGGAGCCGCAAGGTCTTCCTGAACAAAATCCGGCTTACAGTAACTTTTAAATGCAAACAGGTATACAACCAAACGATGCCCGGTGTACATCGTAATTACTTAACATCATAAAAAAACGCACTGAAAAAACCGCTACCGGTCTTACGACAGGCAGCGGTTTTAGCATTTGCTGCAGTTTTTAAAACTGCTTTTGTTCAGGCTGTTTTTTTGCCTTTAAAGCCTCTCCCAGCGAGAGGATGCGGCTGCCGGAAAGTCCCACAGCCACGGCCGCGCTTAGCAGCATCAATTCATACTCATAGCCGTTAAGCAATCCCTTATCCAGCTTGGTAGTAAAAATAGCGCCCAGCATCACCAGGCTGATACCAATGGAAGCGATGCGCGGGAAGAACCCGGTCAGCAGCATAGCGCCGCCGATGGTTTCCGTGGCCGCCACCGCATAAACGGCAAAAGGCGGCATGCCGAGTGATCCAAAGAACTGGATAACCCCATCCAGTTGACTGATTTTTTGCAAGCCATGGGCTAAAAAGATGACGCCCAGCGTTACGCGGAGCACCAGCAAACTATATTCGTACTGACGATTAGTCATGATACATCTCTCCTTTATATTCATACTTTCATTGCTTATTACATGAGTTTTCCGGTATGACCTACCGTAAATACCCCGACGCCTTCCATCCCTTTGACGACAAACCCCTTGCTGATGATCCGCCGCAGTGCCGCCCGGCCGCGTTGCAGCCGCGCCTTAATCGCATTGGGGTTGCTATCCAGCACGGCAGCGATCTCCGCCAGCGACAGCCCCTCCAAATCATGCAGCACGACAGGCACGCGCTGACTGTCAGGCAATTTTAAAACCGCTTGCTGAATCAAAAACTGACTGTATTTTGTCTCGCACATGGTATCAGGGTCCTCATTGGGGCGCTCCACAGGCAATACCGCCTGCTGCAGGTTTTCCGTCCATTCCAGCTGCCCGCCGGGCTTACGCATTTTTCTGCGGAAATTCAGGCAGACATTGGAGCTTAGACGGTATACCCAGGTATATAAACCGGACTGTCCTTTAAAGTTTTTCAGCGAACGGTGAAGCTGCAACAGTATTTCCTGCAGCGCATCCATCGCATCATCATGATTGCCCAGCAGACGGTAAGCCAATGAATACAGCCGCGCCTGATACTGATTGATGAACAGTTTAAAGGCCTGTTCCTCCTGTCCCGACTGATATAAATCTAAAATATCCCGGTCAACTGCAATATCCTGTTCGGCCATATACATAGCCCCCTTTTCCTTTTCTCTGTGGGTTTCTTTTCAATGAATGCTGCCGCTAGCGGGAAACGCAGCCAGCCATTCCTCTTCGGTTTCGGCATAAGCGGCTTCGGTAAACTCAATCACGCCCAGGCCGACACCAGGCAGGTTCTCATAGGCCGCTACCCGGCCCCGGCTCTGCGACCCCATGGCCCCCAGCAACATATACAAATCCCGGAAGGCACCTTCCGGCTTGGCCGCCGCAATCAGCCTACTGTCCATATTTAACAAATCCATGCCATTTCCTGCTGTCAGCAATTGCATGACCTGCCGGTCAAATGCCTCATACTCGTCGCGGCGACGGCCGGTCATAAAGGCCATTAAATCATGCGACAGTGAACCGGATACTAACATCAATGTCTTGCCGCCCCACTGCCGCAGGGTATGGCCGAGAATCCGGCCCCAGCGAAAAGCCGACAAGGCCGAGCCGGCCACCGAAACGGGAATGACCGGGATATTTTTTTCCGGAAACATAAAATGCAGCGGAATGGTAATGGCATGATCAACACCGTGTTGTGCGGCAGCCGGATAGACTAGATTTTTTTCACCGGACGCTAACAACTGTCGCGCCAGTTCCGGCTTACCGGCCACATCATATTCGATTTCCCGGCGGAAACCATAGTAATCAGTCACCGTCCGGTGAAAGTCCGCATCGTCCACCAGAAAGCTTTCGGTCTGCCAATGGGTGCTGACGGCCACCACCGCTTCAATTCCCCAGTCCAGCAGTTCTTTGCCGATTTCCTGCAACTTTATATTTACGGCCGATGCTTTCCGGTCCAGTTCATCCTCCAGCATGGTCGGAGCATGCGGTGCAATAAGTCCGCGAATTGTGTCTTTCATATTGATCACCCTTTCTTTATACAGTTAGTTACTAAAACCGGCAAAAGGATACGGGTAAAAAATAAAAAAATTCTGTGCCGCAACGCACAGAATTTTCAACTTGATAGCTAAATGAAATTACCCGGCCGAATCACCGTCTTGACCCAACTTTTCCATAGCACCGCCGGCAATGCCTGTGCCGGTATGGTAAGGACTGGCGGTATTGACGGTTGGCCGGGCGACCTGAATGCCCCGTTTAATCAGCAATTCCCGCAAAAGCCAAGGCTTATCGGTAATCAGTCCGTCAACTCCCATGTCAATCAGCATGTTCATTTTAGCCGGACTGTTCACTGTCCAGGGAACAACTTTCATACTCAAGTCATGAGCCTCGGCCACCAATTCATTGGAAAGCTCTTCCCAATAGGGCGATACCACGTCGGCGCCCATGACTTTGGCCGCCTGGATGTAATCTCCTTTGAAATCGTCAATAGCCAAACCGGCCATCCAGGGCGAAGCGTCCTTTTCATAAGGTTGGCGGCACTGGCTGTCGCGGCCCCAGGCAGGCTGCTCACAGGTCAGGGCGACCAGGGTAATCTGAGGGTCCAGTTTTTTCATTTCTTTCAGGGTTCGCCAGTCAAAGGACTGCAGCATAACCCGGTTCTCCATATGATACTTTTTTATCACTTCATAGAACTTTTTCACAAAAACAGCCGGATCTGGATTGTTTTTCGCTGCCGGCAAGGCCGGATCGGGGTAGGATTTGGTTTCGATATTGAACAGGACATGAGTATTGCCGTAAGCGCGGACCAGTTCAAACACTTCTGCCAGCGTCGGTATGACCGTGCCGGGAACGGCGATTTGCGTTTTGCCATAACTTTTATAGTAATCGCCGGCCTGGGGATTGATTGTTCCCACATCGAACTGCCTGATTTCATCGATTGTCATGGCACGCAAGTCATACCGGCCGTAAGGGACATACTGGCCGTCCGGACCTTTGACCAGATTACCGTTCATAAACGGATCGTGACTGATGACAATATGGCCGTCCCTGGTCAACTGCATGTCCAGTTCCAGAGTTGTCACGCCCAGTTCCAGGGCATAAGCAAACGCTATCAGCGTGTTTTCCGGCCGGGCAGCCCGGCCGCCCCGGTGAGCCTCCAAGTCGAACAGGGACGGCAACCCCTTAACTTCCATCGCATCCATACTAAATAGACTCCCTCCCTGCCAAATTCCTACCATTCATTATATGACAATCAAATTGGGCAAATACTAAGAGCTTATTATCTTTACATTAACTTTCCTGCGTCCTCCTAAAGCTATCTCTAGAGAACCACTGGCTGACGAGAGATTTTGGCTCTGGCAAGGAAGCAAAACCGCAGGAATAGTTAAGTTATTCAAGGTTTTTCTGACGCAGCAAGGCGGAAAAGCTCCGTCAGAACGCGCAGTGCGAATTAATCAGTCCCTATAACACACACTTGCATTGCTTTCTACCACACCGGCTATATATTTCCCCACTTCAACATGTACCGGATGAGTCAAATATGCTTCAAGATCTTCCATCGTGTTATATTTTGCAATCAATAAGATGTCGTAAGCGGCCGGCCCTGAACGAATATTGGCCGCTACTGTTAAATCAACAAGAACCTCGATTTCCCCCTTCATACTTAGCAGCACTTCCCGTGCCTTTGTTATATTCTCCGGACTTCTGTCTTTTAGCTTTAACAATAGGTTATTAATAATCATAGTCCCATCCTCCTATATCTATATTTATCATCCCGTGCTTGTCTTTATTGTACACAAGATAATAAGACAACTATATGTCATATTTAATTTACCTCGTACATATTTAATGCCTGCTTCATTCTGCTCACGATACCCCTTCTGAGCGAAAGTGGTTCCAGTACCTCCGCAGAATCGCCTAATGACAGAATATAGCTATAAAGCCATTCTCCGCCGGGCAGATCAACAGCTAAAGTAAAACTGCCATCACCGTTAGCAGTGATATAGGTATCGTCAAAATAATCGTATAACCGATTCAATGCCTTTGCCCAGACTCGCACTTTTAGATGCACTGAAGGCTGGCTGGAATCTTTCGTTTCCTTAGCCGTAATATAAGCTGCTTTCCGTTCAAAGAGATCAGGCAATACCATCAACTCTTTCATCCGGGAAATACGGAACGTTCTAAATTCCTGGCGCTGCCGGCAAAAAGCGGTAAGATACCACGCATTATCTTTGAAAACCAGCTTTTCCGGTTCGACGTACCGGTTGCTCTTTTGCCCTTCGGCGTTCACATATCGAAAATAAACTACCCTTCGTTGCAGCAAGGCCCGTTTGATGTCATTAAATTTATCGCTTTCATTCGTCGTGCTCCCCCAGGGAGAAAAGTCAACTTCTACCCAGTCCTGACTGGGTAGATCTTTAAATATGGCTCCCAGCTTTTCCAAGACTTTGTCCACTTCAGGATATTTAGTTGCCTGTAGTGTTCTGATCGCCAACAACAAGCTTTCACTTTCCTGAGTGGAAATGAAGGTCCGGTTGATGGAATAATTTTCCATAAGATAGATCCCCCCTCCGCTGCCTTTACTCATATACACAGGCACACCGGTTCCGGACAGAACATCAATATCCCGGTAAATCGTTCTTGTTGACACGCCAAAACGTTCAGCAAGTTCTTTGGCCGTAGCAGTTCCCTTATTAAGTAAAATAATAGTTATCTCAAATAAACGGTTCATCTTCATTTCTTATCACCCAAAATAAGTATAGCATGGGAATATGACATTATTATGTCATATTCCCATGCTATACATTCACCCCAAAACACCAACTGCTGCAGTTTAACAAGCTGCAGCAGTGTACGGCCTTAATATAGGAATTCAAATCACCAATACCGCTATTCGCCTTTCCGGCCATGGTACAGACACCAGGGCTCTTCGGCCATATAATCACCTTCGTGATAATAGGCCGCTCTGGCCCGGCAGCCGCCGCAAGCCCGTTTATACTCGCAGGAACCGCAGCCGCCCTGGTAGTCCAGTGTCCGGAGCTTTTGAAACACTTCATTATTGCGCCAGATTTCATCAAACGGCGTTTTTCTCACATCACCCAGCGGCATATTCAGGTACGCGCAAGGCTGCACCTGTCCTCTGGGACTGATAATACAGTAAGAGGTACCGGCCAGACAGCCGCGGCCAAAGCGCAGCTTCAGGTCCATTTGTTTGGCAATCCGCATAAATTGCGGCGCACAGGTAGGTTTAAGTTCAATCGGCACTTCCTTCTGCTTTTGCAAAATCCGGGTCAACGTCTCTTCATAGGCTTCGGCCCGCAGCGATTCAGCCTCAATCGAAGTCGCCCGGCCGGTGGGCACCAAAAAGAAAAAATGATGCGCCACAGCGCCTTCGGCCACGGCAAAATCGGTAATGGCCTCCAGTTCATGGGAGTTCCAGTCCATCACCGTCGTATGAATCTGAAAAGCCAGCCCTGCCTCACGACAGTTACGCATGCCCCGTACCGCTCCCTCCCAGGCTTCCGGGAAACGGCGAAATTCGTTGTGCCTGGCGGCATTCATCGAATCGAGGGATATGCCCATCCCCATCGCCCCGGCGGCTTTTAGCTGCTTAGCCAGGTCCAGCGTAATCAACGTGCCGTTGGTACCGAATACAGGCCGCAGTCCCAGTGAGGTAGCATAGGCCACCAGTTCTACAATATCGGGACGGGTCAAAGGCTCGCCACCGCTGAAAATCATAATTTTAAACCCCGCCCGGGCAATTTGCTCCAGTAAGGTTTTGGCTTCCACCGTATTTAATTCTTCCTCCGCTTTGCAGCCGGCGTCACGATAACAGTGATCACAGTACATATTGCATGCGTTGGTTGTATTCCAGGAAATAATCATAGTTTGTTGCTCCTTCTGCTACCCTTATACGGCATCCTGCTGCTGTCCGCAAATGCCGATTTCTTCGTCCGTAAGATAACAGGCCGGATCGGATTCCCAGAAGTCACCGGTAATCGCTTCGGCTCTGGTACGGAAATTGCCGTTACAGTTGGCCAGATACTGACAGGCGGCACAGCGGCCTTTTAAGAGTGGTTTACGGTCTTTTAAACCGGCCAAAACGGGATGGCTCAAATCGGTCCAGATATCGCCGAACTTTCTTTCCCGCACATTACCGAAGGTATGGTGCTGCGTAAACTGGTCAGGGTGCACATAGCCGTTGGGATCAACTTCGGCAAAAGCAATGCCCGAACGGTTGCCGCCGTTCATCGAAATGAGTTCCTTAATTCTGGCGGCCAAAGCGGGATTGTTCTCCTCCAATGCCTTTAAGTACATGTATACGCCATCGCAGTGATTATCGACTGTCAGAATCTCCTTGGCCAGACCGCGCCGTTCAAAATCCCGGGTCCGGCGAATAATGATATCCATCGCCTGCCGCGATTCGGCCGGTGTCACATCCTCATCCAGCATCTGATTGCCCCGGCCGGAGTATACCAGATGGTAAAAACAGACGCGGTCAATATTTTCCTCTTCAATGAAGTCGAAAATATGCTCCAGCTCCTGCAAATTATGCTTGTTGATCGTAAAGCGCAGTCCAACCCGCTGACCGACAGCCACACAGTTTTGAATTCCCTGCATAGCCGCCGCAAAGGCTCCCTCTTTGCCCCGGAAAGCATCGTTCACTTCCCGCAATCCGTCAAGAGAAATGCCCACGTAACCCACACCGATCTGCTTGATCCGGGCCGCGACCTCCGCTGTGATAAGCGTACCGTTGGTCGACAGCGTCGGACGGATACCTTTTTCAGCCGCATAAGCCGCCAGTTCAAAAAAATCGGGCCGGATGAGCGGCTCGCCGCCGGAAAATAGCAGGACAGGCACTTTGAACTCCGCCAAATCATCAATAAACCGCCGAGCTTCCGCCGTCGTCAGCTCCCCCTGGTACTTTTGCGCATCCGATTCCATATAACAGTGACGGCAGCGCAGATTGCAGGTCTTAGTGGAATTCCAGACCACTACCGGACCGGCTCCTTTCGTAACACCGTGCCGCGCGCCTCGCGACGCATGATTATACCGTAATCCATCGCCGAAATAATCGGTCGAAAATAACAATTTCGTGACGCTTATCATTCGTTTTATCCACCTGCACCTATCTCGATTTATTGTAATCTGTCCATTAAAACAGAATATAATTCATAACTGAATCACATTCACTATTAACTGTAGTTTATCATGCCGGCACAGCCCGGTCAATGTCCGCTCATTAATTTTCCAATGCCAGGCAGCCGTCTTAACCCGGCTGCCGGCCGCCCGCCGCCAGACCGGTCAGGATAATTTTCAGCTTGTATTCGATATTCTCCATAAACCCGATGTCCAGACTGCTGAACGAAGCGGCCTGAAACACGGCATGAAACATTTCCGTAATGACTTCGGCCGGAATATCCGACCGGAATTCACCCTTTGCCTGCCCGTCCTGAATAATGCTGAGAAAAATGCTTTTAAAAGTCAGCCGTCCCGGCGACGGAGCATGGGGCTTACCGCCCGCTCCTCTGGCAGCGGCGCTCAAAAACAGAGGCAGCACAAAACGGTTTTGATCCAGGATACGGCCGGTCAATAAAAACATCTCGGACAGCACCTCGGCGGCCGGCCTGGGCTCCTGCAGCAATTTGGTGTAGGACTGGTTGATATTTAGCGTTATTTCGGCCAGAAAATGCTTTAATATTTCTTCCTTGGACTGAAAATAATTATAAAAAGTTCCCAGCCCCAAGTCGGCTTCACTCATAATTTCGGCAATGGACGTATCATTGTAGCCCTTTTGAGCAAACAGCGTAACAGCCGCTTCAATAATGGCATTTTTGGAATCTCTCTTCTTTCTTTCCCGTCGATTGCTTATTTTAACCACGGAACCTCCCCCTATAATCCGGTAAATAACTGATTCGCTTTTTATTATACCGGATATCGCAAAGATTACAATGCCCTGCGGTTAGACGCTCCGCCAGCGGCGCAGACCGAAAAAAGATTGACCGCCCGGAAGGAAAGCCTATCGCTTATGTAGAATTACCCAGAATATTCCTAAAATAGAATGTCCATTAAAAATTATGCAAAACAAGCGAGGGTACAGTGAACGAGCCAGTGCAAAGTAACGTACCAATCATCGACAAAGTAAACATGGATGCTATTGAGGCCTTCTGCCGGGAAGTGTACTATTGCGACCCCTATACCTCTATGCATGAGGAGCATGTGGCGGAGCTCATGGCCGGCCTGGCCAGCCAATTGGGCATGAATTCCAATGAAATCAGTCTTGCCTTTATCGTCGGTCTCGTACACGATGTCGGCAAGATTAAAATTCCTGAATACATTCTCACCAAGCCCGGCAAATTGACCGCTGAAGAATTCAGCATTATGAAAGAACACGCTGAACAGGGCGCCGCTATGCTGGCCGCCGTGGAAGGGGCCGACTTCATTGTCCCGATCATGCGCCACCACCATGAACGGTACGACGGCAATGGCTATCCGTCGGGGCTCAGCGGCATCTCCATTCCACTGCTAAGCCGGATGCTGGCAGTCTGCGATTCCTTTGACGCCATGACCACTCACCGGTGCTACCGGGAGCCTGTGACGCTGGAGGCCTCGGTGGAAGAAATCCGGCACTGTTCCGGCACTCAGTTCGATCCGGCAATTGCCGAAGTCTTCATCCAGTTTCTAAAAGAGCGTTTTGGGTTCTCTATCTAAGACCAACATAAATACAGTCTGCGCCATCAGCATAATAATAACTCCCGCCTATCGCATGCGGGAGTTATTATTATTTTATTATCCCGATTAGATTCCATCTCCAAAAAGGCCGTTTAACTCGCCTTCATCATTGAGTTTATTCAAATCGAACGGCGTTCCCTGATATACATAATAGTTCAGCCAATTGGTGAACAGCAAATTGGCGGCACTGCGCCAACGCACCACAGGCGTCTGTGTCGGATCATCCTCAGGATAGTAATTAACCGGCACCTGAACAGACAGTCCCTGGCTGATATCGCGGTCATATTCCGCCTTCAGCGTCAGCGGGTCATACTCTGAATGACCGGTAATGAAGAAATGGCGGCGTTTTTTATCTATTACGGCATAAATGCCGGCTGCTTCCGACTCGGATAAAATCGTCAGGTCCGGGACTTTTTCGATATCTTCCCGCCTTACTTCGGTATGCCGGGAATGGGGCACGTAAAATACGTCATCAAAGCCGCGGAATAACATCTTTTCCTTGATATTCACCGTATGGGCAAAGACGCCAAACATTTTTTGTTTAAGCGGATATTTAGGAATTCCATAGTAATGATAGAGCGCGGCCTGGGCACCCCAGCAAATATGCAGCGTCGAATACACATTCTTCCGGCTCCAGTCCATAATGGCGCACAGTTCCTCCCAGTAGGCCACCTCTTCAAAGGGAATTTGCTCCACCGGCGCCCCGGTAATAATCATGCCGTCATATTTGCGGTTTTTAACTGCGTCAAAGGTCTCGTAAAATTTGACCAGATGCTCCTGCGGCGTGTTTTTCGGTTCATACGTTGCCGTATACATAAAATCAAACTCCACCTGCAGCGGTGAGTTGCCCAGAAGCCGGAGCAACTGCGTCTCGGTAACAATTTTGGTCGGCATCAGATTTAGCAGCAAGATGCGCAGCGGACGGATATCCTGCGCGTAAGCGCGGTCTTCATCCATGGTAAAAATATTTTCTTGCTCAAGCGTGTGCACAGCAGGCAAATTATTAGGAATCTTAATCGGCATTGGTTCATCTCCCCTTCGCACCTTAGTCCACTTGCGCGAAAACACCCCAAGGGTTTTATCCGCCCGACCGGCAGATAAAGCCCTTTTGCCGTTCCGCTATGTATGGCAGCCGCTTGTTGCCGCATCGGCGGCCCAACGCGGTGATGGCTGTTTATAATTATAACCATTATACTCTCGACACCGGCCACTGTTCAAGCAGGAATGTCGTAAACAGTGACCGCAGCACTTGTTTGCTGTTTCACTGTTAAGCGACGGGATAGATTAGCCGGGCCAGGAAAATAAAAAAGGTCAGGGTCAAAACACTAAGCAAAGTAGACACCATGACCGTCTGTGCCGCAAATTCCGGGCAGTTCCTGCATTCAACGGCGATCAGGGCCGTATTCACCGCCGTAGGTACGGCATTGGCAATCAGCATAATCTGCGCTGCGACGCCGCTGAGCCCCCAGAGAGCGATGCCCGCCATGGCCAGCAGCGGCCCGCCGACAAGCCGGATAGCTACCGCAAGATACACATCGCCACTGGCAAAGTGAAAAACCGATTGCGACAACTGCACCCCCAGCGTAATTAAAATCAAGGGCACCATTCCGTCCCGCAGATAGGAAAGCGCCGGCCACAGAAAGGTCTGCTCCACGGCAAAATTTCCTGCCCGGCAAAGCACAACCAGCGGCAACGCATAAATGGGAGGCATCCGCAGCATCTGCAGCACCGCCTGCCTGCCGCTGAGCCGGGCCTGGCCGGCATTAAAAAACCCCCAGGTGTTCACGCAGATATTTTGCATAATCAGTACCATAATCTGAGCGGCAACCGCCGTATCCAGATACGGCGTCTTCCCATCCACCAGAAACGGTTCGCCGGAAAAAATCAACGTAGCCAGAGCCAGACCGATATTCCCCACATTGCTGAACATGATCGAGTTCTTAAAAGCGTTGGTAAAGCTCCGTTCGTAGTTGCGATACCGTCCGATCACCTCCCCCAGCAGGGCGTTAACCAAAATCAGGGAAAATCCGCAAAAGACCACCTGCAAGAGATCCCAGTGAAAGCTGGTATTATATAAGTTCACAAATAAAAAGGCCGGGGTAAACAGATAAAAGTTAAGCTTACTAAGGGTAAACACATCCAGCCTGAATCGCTTACCTAGCAGAAAACCCAGCAAAATCAACAAACAAATGGGTATGATATTGTAGCTTAATATATACAAAAAAACAGCCATGTTTTCCATGCCACCTATCCTCGCCAGTATATAATCGGAATACTTAATTCCCTCCTTGCAAATATACTTAATAGTATACACCAAACCGGCAGCTTTTTCCTGTACCCTGCGCCACACGGCCTGCCTCCGGTATAAACAACAACAGCCAAGCCAGCCGGATTACGGCAGCCTTGGCTGTTGTTGTTATCTGGTTTTCACCTGGGATAGGCTCGTTACAGGGCATTTCCCAGAATCTTTCAGCTCACCGCCAGGGTTACACTGTTTATAAACTATCGGATTGTTTCCCACCAATGGCTGAACGGCTGCTCTTTATCATCAAGCAGCACCGGCTGACCAATGACCGGAGTCAGCAACCGGTATGGCTTATCCTGACTGGCCGCCGTAATCCGCCGGAACGGCTCATCCCAGGGATGGTTGGCCAGGGCAAATTTCGCCGTGTGCCCCGGCAGTACGGCCCGGGCCCGGATATCGACAGCCGCCTGAGCGACCTCTTCCGGCAGCATGTGAATATAACGCCAACGTTGATCATACTGCCCGTTTTCCATGATCGCCAGGTCAAAACCACCGAACCTGTCGCCAATCTCTCTCAGATGTGGTCCATAACCGCCATCACCGCTGTAGTACACCCGTCGCTGCGCGGCAAGCAAGGCAAAACCGGCCCATAAAGTTCTGTTCCTGGTCAGCAGGCGGCCGGAAAAATGCCGGGCCGGCAGCAGCTCTACCGCCAAGTCCTCAGCTACTTCCACCCGGTCAAACCAGTCGCCTTCGTGGATACACTCCGGCGCGAAGCCCCACTGCGAGAAGTAGCCACCCACGCCAAGGGGACAGACAATCTGTCCGATCTTGCTTTGCAGGGCCATAACGGTTGGATAGTCAAGATGATCCCAGTGGTCGTGTGAAATTAAGAGGCAATCGATCCCGGGCATATCGTCCGGAGCATAGGGATTCGCTCCGGCAAAAGCCCTATTCACCAGGGAAACCGGCGATGCATAGGAGCTGAACACCGGATCAATGAGGATTCGCCGGCCGCCAAGCTGCAAAAAGTACGAAGAATGGCCCAGCCAAATGACCATATCCTGCCTGCTATCCAGTGTCAGTAAATC
Source organism: Propionispora vibrioides (assembly GCF_900110485.1). Taxonomy (NCBI): domain Bacteria; kingdom Bacillati; phylum Bacillota; class Negativicutes; order Selenomonadales; family Sporomusaceae; genus Propionispora; species Propionispora vibrioides. The sequence continues at coordinate 233,395 of NZ_FODY01000003.1, forward strand.
AACCTTAGCCGAAGGAACAGGTTCGTTCGGAACCGGCCGTTCCCTTTGGGCCAACACAAATTTAGCCAGCGAGCTGATCAGGCTGGTGTCCTCCACCAGCATTGGCGTGGGCAGCAGGTTTTTAAACTGCCCGTTGACATAATGGGAAGACGCCTCCAATTTTTTCAGATAACTTCCGGCCGGCAGCCGGCCAAACTGCGGTTGTCTCAGATACAGCCAGATAAACGCCGCCACCCCGCCGCTCATCAGCAAAAATAATATGACCAGTTCTTTACCCATCGCTCTGTAACGGTCTCCCATCCTGTTTAGTCTGCGCAAAATAACAGCAGCTTCAGTGCGTCTTTTTTAATTCCTGTTCTTTAACAATAACCGACTGTTCGTAACGATCAATTTTCTTATTAAGCCGTTCCAGCGTGCTCTGCATATCCTCCATCCGGGCCAATAACTGCTTGCGCTGCTCAAGCAGCAGCTCTTTCCTGGCGGCCACCGTATCCTCGCCCTGCTGAAAAAGCGTCACATATTCAATCAGCACTTCAATCGGCAATCCGGCATTGCGCATGCATTTAATGAACTCCACCCACCGGCAGTCTTCCTCCGAATAGTCCCGGATGCCGCTTTTATTGCGAGGCACACTGGGAAGCAAACCAATTCGCTCATAATAGCGAAGTGTGTCCTGGGAAAGATCAAATTTTCTACTGACTTCAGCGATATTCAAACCGCTCACCCCTCTATCTGTCGGGGACCTCTGCTTAATTCACACCGCGCGTTCTGACGGATCCCTTTCCGCCTGATGCGTCAGCAAAACCTTGAAATAGCGAAGCTTTTCCCGCGGTTTTGCTTCCTTGCCTGATGAAAAAAATCTCTCGCCAGACCGGCAGGTTCATTAAATCAGCGGTCCCTGAAATATTTGCCTTTCGGCACCACACTATATAGCTTTACTTTATCACTTGGAGTTTACTCTAAGTCAAGAAAAAAATTAACCCTGGCTCCGTTATTGCGAAGTCAGGGCTGAGTTATAAAGAACCGTCTTACTTATCCGTGCACTGTCAGCTTAGGCTGTGTCACGCTTTTTCCGGCTGTCATGTTTAAAAGGATATTCAAAATGACCGCTGTCAGCGCGCCGGTTACAATGCCATTTTCAAAAAACATCTTAAGCAGCGGCGGCAGCTTGGCAAACAGATTGGGCACCACGGTCACGCCCAGACCTAAGGTCACCGAACAGGCGATAACCAGTAAATTTTCATTGCTGGTAAAATCGACCTTGCTTAGCATTCTAATGCCGGAAGCCACCACAATGCCAAACATGGCAATCATAGCGCCGCCCAGCACGGCACTGGGTATAATCATCGCCAAAGCGGCGAATTTAGGAATAAAGCCTAACAAAATCAACATTCCCCCGGCAACAATGGTCACATTGGCCGTTTTGGAATTTGAAAGCTGCACCAGGCCTACATTCTGCGAGAAAGTGGTATAGGGGAAGGAATTAAACAGTCCGCCAAGCATAACAGCCAGACCTTCAGCCCGGTAGCCCCGGGCCAGATCGTCCTCCGACAAATCCCGTTTGCAAATCTCGCCCAGCGCCATGAACACGCCGGTCGATTCAATCATACTAACAACGGCTACAATGATCATCGTAATCACGGCACTCGGTTCAAAGGTAGGCACACCGAAATAGAGCGGTGTGACCAGGTTAAACCAGGAAGCCTGAGCTACACTGCCCAGCGATACCGTTCCTATAAAACCGGCAGCCAAAGTGCCGGCAACGAGGCCCAGCAGTACGGAAATAGAGCGGATAAATCCCTGGGTAAACCGGTTGACCAGGATAATAAATAGTAACGTACCAAAGGCCAGAGCAAAATTAGTCAGTGAACCGAAGTCCGGACTGCCCACACCGCCGGCCATATTGTTAATGGCCACAGGCACCAGCGTAACGCCGATAATAGTCACCACTGAGCCGGTTACCACGGGTGGGAAAAATTTGACCAGCTTGGAAAAATAATTAGCAATAAGAACGACAAACAGACCGGAACAGATGATCGAGCCATACATGGCTGTCAGTCCGTACTGGCCTCCGATACTGATCATGGGAAACACGGCGGTAAAGGTACAGCCCAGCACAACCGGCAGACCAATGCCGAAAAAGGGATTCCGCCAAGCCTGGAGTAAGGTGGCAATTCCCGAAGTCAGCAAATCGGCGGCGATGATGTAGCTCATTTGCGTGGCGTCCAGTTTTAAAGCCCCGCCAACAATCAACGGTACGATAATCGCACCGGCATACATGGCGAGCACATGCTGCGCGCCAAGCAACAGGGTTTTTCCATTGGTTTGTTTCATAATAACCTCCTATTTAATAACTATAAAATCAATAAGACCGGTAATTCTAAGCTTCTGGTACAAACTGAACCTGTCCGCCGGAAAAAGCGGCGATTCGGGCCAGGGATTCCACACGGAAACCGGCCGCCTTCAACTTGCCGGCCCCCGGCTGGAAGGATTTTTCAATCACAATACCGATTCCCACCACAGCGGCGCCGGCCTGCTGCACAATATTGGCCAAGCCCAGCGCGGCTTCCCCATTGGCAAGAAAATCGTCAATGATCAACACCCGGTCGTTGGCCGCCAGAAACTTCTTATCCACAATAATGTCATTGCTTTCTTTTTTCGTAAAGGAATACACCTTGGTGCAATACAAGTCGTCTGTCGTGACGGCCGACTTTTTCTTACGGGCAAAAACAACCGGTACCTGCATGACCAGACCGGCCATAATCGCCACGGCAATACCGGACGCTTCAATAGTCAGAATCCTGGTGATGGCTTCGCCGGAAAACCGTCGGGCAAACTCCTCACCCATTTTGAACATAAGCTGCGGGTCCAGTTGATGATTTAAAAAGGAATCCACTTTCAGCAGCGAGTCATTGAGCACCAGACCATCTGTCCGAATCCTGTTTTTTAATAATTCCATATAGCCTCCTTATGTCTCGGGGTTAACGAACAAGCATTGCCGGTCCAACGGAAACGGCCCGGTCTAGGTAACCGCTGATTAACTGAACCTGTCGAGAAATTTTTCCGTCTGGCAAGAAAGTAAAGCCGCAGGAATAGCGGTCCCTATTTCAAGGTTTTGCTGACGCAGCCAGGCAGAAAAAGATCCGTCAGGACGCGCAGCGTGAATTAATCATTGGTTACCCAGGTGCGTTGATAGTTGAGGAACAAAGCGCTCTGTTCAATAAAAAAGCCCTGACGGGAGACCTTCGCCGTAATGAAACATGAGCGAAATGTCCCCCGCCAGGGCTTTTATCCCCTTCGGTGTAGTGTTAACCACTGATACCACCCGGTCACAGCCGTGGCGGGAAATAAAAAAATCCCAACCATGTGGAACCTCAGGTACACTTTCACTCGTAGACAGGCAATTTACGGTTGCCGGTAGAAACTTCTGGGCCCTATCCCCAAAATTATACGAGAATATTTACATGTGACTTATTGTAGCAGTCTGCCAGCAGCCTGTCAATTCCTCTCTAGCAAAATTCGTCGAATTTTGCCATCAAAGTTCGGTGTCCTTTTTTACATAAGCGACATAATCACTGTCTTTACGCAATATATGATCGACCAACCAGTTCTTGAGGAACATAAACGTTGGAAAGGAAAGGACCGGCTCACCTCTGGAATATTCTTCAGAAAGCTCGCCCACCCGGGAAATAAACTGATCATGCTCCCGCTTATGCTCCCGGTATGCCGGGTAATGACATTCTTTCAACAATTCCTCTTCCGCCGAAAAATGGTATATAGCGTAATCTCTTAGCTCCCGTAAAATATGGCCTGTCAGTTCCCGCTCCTGTTCCAAATTCTCGCATTCAAAAACCCGCTCATACAGAGTATTGATCAGATCAACCAGTTTTTCGTGATGAGCGTCAATATCAGCAATCTCAAATACCATTTCCTCGTTCCATTCGATAAACGGCATATTTCCCAAACCCCTTTTATTTATCTTATTAACCTAATTTGCTAGGTAAGCACTGATTAAATGAACCTGTCGGCCTGGCGAGAGATTTTTTCGGCTGGCAAGGAAGAAAAACCGTAGGAATAGTGGCCCCTATTTCAAGGTTTTGCTGACGCAAGCAGGCGGAAAAAGATCCGTCAGGATGCGCAGTATGAATTAATCAGTGCTTACCTAAGTTAGCGATTATATTTCTCTGTGCTTTTGCTTTTACCTGCCATTCTCGACAAATAAATTATGAAATATAGAATTCTTTTACCGGTTATGCTTTTTCCGCCTGCAAAAGAACCGTAAATATTGTGCCCTCACCCGGTTTACTGGCTACCTGGAGCTTCCCGCCGTGCATATCCACAATCCACTTGGCTATAGCTAAGCCCAGCCCGGTTCCGCCCGTCTCCCGGCTGCGGGTTTTATCTGCCCGGAAAAACCGGTCAAAGATACGCGGCAAAAGCTCCGGCGCCATGCCAATCCCCGTATCCCGGACCGACAGTAGCACCTGCCTGCCCTCCCGGCGGCAGGCAACAATGACCGTTCCGCCCGGTTGAGTGTATTTAAAGGCATTGTCCAGTAAAATGACCAGTAATTGATGGAGCCGGTCTTTATTGCCCCGCACCCGGATTCCCGGTTTCACTTCGGCCACACAGTCAATTCCCTGGGCTTCCCCAACCGCGGTAAAGAGTTCCAGCACCTCGCCAACAATTTCACTGACCGAAATCACCGTCATCGGCATTTCCGTGTTGGCGTCGGCCCGGGCCAGGGTAAGCAGACTGCTGATCAAGCGGGTCATGCGCATCGCCTCTTTCATGATTGAATAAATGCGACGGCTCTCTTCCTGCACACTATGCTCAGGATGGCGCAAAAGCAGTTCCGCATTGCTGTAAATACCGGTTACCGGCGAGCGCAATTCGTGGGAAGCGTCGGCCACAAACTGCCGCTGCCGCTCCCAGGCATTTTGTACAGGTACCATGACCCGCCGGGCAATAAAATAACTGGCCAGAACAATACAGATGGTCCCGGTAGTGACCCCCAATAAGGAAATCCACAGTAGATTGTTCAGTAATTGCACTTCCGAATCCACAATGCTGACTATAATCACCGACTGCAGCCGAAAGCTCCGGTCTGCGCCATACACCGGATCATAAACATAAGGCCAGCGCATGATCCGGTAGGTGTGCCCCTCATATTCCCGCATCTGCAGTTCGCCGCTCTCCACAGTCGAGGTAATCTCCCTGAGATGTTCCAATTCCCGGGCAGTTCTATAGGGATTTAAATCAATCGTCCGGCCATCGTCTCCTCTTAAAAGCAGCACGATCCGGGGATCGAAAATCGGCTGGCCTACAGCGGCAGGCTCGCCGTTTACCAGACGGAAGGTATTAGCGTGAATCCGCATTGCTTCATCAATATTGTCAAATAACCGGTGAGAAAAGTACCCGTACAGCACCAATATATACATACCGAAAATCAGCAGAAATACCAACGAAATAAATATGGTTAACCGGCGAAGCGTCCGTATAAACATACTCACGGCTCCTTAAGCATGAAACCAACGCCGCGTACCGTCTGAACCAGCCTGTCCTGGCCATAGGGGGCCAGTTTTTTCCGCAAATGGTGAATATAGATATCGACAATCCCCATTCCGGTATCGGAATTCATCCCCCAAATCCGGTCAAACACCTGCTCTCTGGTTAAAATTTGTTCACTGTTTAACAAAAGAAACTCCAATATATCGTATTCCTTGCTGCCCAGACCGAGGCAGGTTTCACCAATACAGGCATCGCGCAGAGCACTGTTTAACACGATGTTGCCGTAGGTCAAACGGTCTTCGGGCATCAAATTTCCCTTCCGGCGCAGTAATGCCTTAAGCCGGGCCAGCAATTCCCTCATCGCAAAGGGTTTTACCACATAATCGTCGGCACCGGCTTCCAGCCCCTGCACACGGTCATCTATACTGTCACGGGCCGTCAACAGCAAAATGGGAACGGTACAGCCTTCACTTCGCAGCGTCCGGACGATCTCCAACCCGCTGATTTCCGGCAGCATAATATCCAATACCAACAGATCATGAATACCCTGTCGGGCGGCATAGAGGCCCTCATCACCGGCTTCCTCGCAGGCAACCTCATACCCTTCTTCCAATAAAATATCGGCTACGGCCTCCCGCAACACCTCGTCATCTTCCACCACCAGAATTCTCATCACAATCCCCCCTTGCCGAAGGCTCATCCAAATTTTCTTTTTATTATTCCCCACGGTGCCGCTAACTTGCAGTTGCATGACCCGGCAGCGGAAAAAGTCCCTTAAGGCCAGCTTTGGAATGCTGTCTTAAGGGACAGATTGGTCTAGGTAACCACTGATTAAATGAACCTGCCGGGCTGGCGAGAGATTTTTTCGCCTGGCAAGGAAGTACAACCGCAGGAATAGCGGCCTCTATTTCAAGGTTTTACTGACACAGGCAGGCGGAAAAAGATCCGTCAGGACGCGCAGCGTGAATTAATCAGCGGTTACCTAGTTCCTTGTCACGGAAACAATGGTCCACGTGGCACTAGATTGCTGCGCGTTGGGCTTATTCTGCGAACCTTTTGGCGCGGCTCCGGCCTGGCGGTTATTGTCTTGCGTCTTATAAGTAGCTTCCAAGTTTACATGGTAACGGTCGCCGTCATGAACCACCTCTACCACCGCGGTTCTTTCCGTTTGGCTGATTGTATTAAAAGCATCTTCTCTGGCATCAAAACCTAGCTTGGCAGCGGCATTTTTCACCACTTCCAGCGGAGTTTTTCCCTGATTGGCAATATGAAGACCGGAACGTTCCAGTTGTTTCGCCTGACTCTTGCTTTTAGCCTGCTGACTGTCCGGCTGGGTACTGTTTTGATAAGTAGTGGGGGTCGTCTTTTCACTGGCCTGGACGGTCGACACCAACGGTGCGGCAAACAGACATACTCCCATGGACGCGCTTAGCAGTCCCCATACTATTTTTTTATGCAAAGATTGTCTCATTCTCATTCCCCTTTTCCTCTATTGCTTACCCAATTGGACAAAACACAATGGGTATGGCCCTAATGATATACATTAAATTTTAATCCTTTCTTAAAAAACGCCTACACTTCACTGTATAGTTCTGCCAATCACCGGCTAAAGAAAAACTGCTGCCCCCAATAGGTGCAGCAGTTTTTAGCTTTTATTCCAATTCTACGGTTACCTGAACATTGGCGCCTACCGTAACTTTTCCGGCCGGAATATTCGGGGCCCCGCTGTCGGCGCTGACCGCTTTAAACATTCTGGTTTCCAGCATGACCGGATTATAAAACACGCCGGACTCATTAATCAAAGTTATGTTCGCCACCCGTTTATGCAACGTCCCGGCAATCACCTCTGCCTTGCGCAGGGCATCCTGAATAGCTTCCTGCAAGGCTTTGTCCTTGCTGCCCGTTTCATCGGCTGTTTCAAAGCGAATGGAGGCTATCTCATTGGCCCCTGCCTGGGTGACCTCATTAATGATAGTTCCTGCCTGTTCAATACCGGTACGAACCTCCATACGCTGTGTCACCTGATAGCCCTTTAAAACCGGTAATTTATCCTTTTCATAATTGTATAACGGATTAATCTGATATGTATCTGTTTTAATCTGTTCGCTGCTGATTCCCTGCTCCCGCAGAGCAGCCAGCACTTTATTCACCTGCCGGACATTGTCGGCTTTTGCCTTTTCTATATTATCCTGAATGGAATTTACCACCAGACTGATCCGGGCCGTATCCGGTGTCACTTCCTGCTGGCTGGTGCCGCTTACCTGAACCACTGTCTTCGTTGCCTCACTGGCGAATGCCGGCACGGCCAGCAATAAACTCGCCGCCAGTACTAAAATCACTTTTTTCAACATATTCTTGCCTCCCTGTTATGTCTAACCGAACCGGTTAGCCTGCATTGTTGTCTTCATAGAATAAAACGACTGCCGCCATAAAAAGTAACGGGTTTTTCCAAATTTATTTTCTATACTTACAGTATTGCGATAAGGCTGCCGGAAAACCGGAGCCTTATTGCCTGTTTTAGGTAACCACTGATTAATTCACACTGTGCGTCCTGACGGATCTTTTTCCGCCTGCCTGCGTCAGCAAAACCTTGAAATAGGGGCGGCTCCTATTTCAAAAAAATTTAATGAAGTATGGCACAAACAGCGCCGTCAGGGAGCGTTTCGGATAGTTTGAAGACACGCCCTAGGGCATAGCTTCCCTGATTACCAGCGAGTCCGCCAACTTTTTCAGTTCCGCCGTTGTTTGCCGTCCTTCCACCATGACTTCATAGCCGTCACGGGTTACGGTGACCCGGTTCACCTTGTCTTTGGCCGCCGAAACGCCGGACTGCCGGCTTGCCGCCCCTGCCGCATCAGTCACCGACAAGGCGCCGGGCAACCGCTGGATCACGCGGATTTCCCCCCGGCCATTCATTTTATAAACTTGCTCAACCAGCTTCCGGTCAGGAGCAACAGTGACCGACTGAGCCGTACGACCAGGCAAAACCAGCAGGTGGGTGATTGTCTGCTCAGCGCCGCTCTTCTCTTCGCCGGCCGGAACGGCCAGTCTCGCTTTAGCCATTAGGCGAGTCTCCTGCTGCGGTTTCTCTGCCGCTACATCCGCCGCGCTCATGGCCAGTTGTCCGCTTTTTTCTTCCTCTTTAGCTTCCCCTGCCACCTCGTTCAGCTTATTCAACACTGTATCAGGCAAAAGAGCGGCAGCTATTTGCGTTTTTGATCCCCTGTCCGGTTGCATAGCCGGCGCCTTTTCCTGGGCCGTCGGCTCACCGCCAGGGACCGTCCGGTCCGGTTCGCCGGCAGCCTTGTCCGTCAGCGCCGGTGGCGGTGTCACTTGTGCTTCCAGATGCTCAGCCGGTGGCAAATTGTTATTTTGCTGGAACAGGGTTAGCTGTACGCCAACTGCCAGTACCACCGCTGCTGCACTGCCGGCCAGCACGGTATACAACCGGTGCCGGCGACGCTGTTCCCGCTTTGTTTTCAATTCCGCCGACAGGCGATCAGCCATGCCGGCGATCAGTGAATGAGGAATTTCATCACCGCTACAGTCATGTTTCATCATATCCGCCACCGCCAAAAATCCGGCCACCTCCGGGTCTACAACCGCCCTGGGGCCTTCTATCGTCAAGTTATCAATTTCCTGCGAAAGCACTTCCGCCTGTTGTCGTTCCTCTTCTGTTGGCATAATCAAGCTTCACCTCATTTCACCATGCCGGTTTCCAGGCATAAACTACGTAAATTCTTCAACGCGCGCTGCTGCAGCATTTTTATTGCCGCTTCGGTCTTATTCATCAGGACGGCTGTGTCGTGAACCGATATGCCCAGCAGCACCCTCAACCGGATGGCTTGCCGTTGTTCCTCAGGAAGATTTTTTAACAGCCCGGTTACCCGTTCCTGCCCTTCCCGCCGCAGTATATATTCTTCCGGCTTCTCCCCACTATCCCGCAGGGTCTCCTGGTACTCCTCCAGTCCGACTACCTGCGGTGCCCGTCCGTTCTTCCGCCAGAAGTCGGTAACCAAATTAAGCGCGATTTTTCCCAGATAACTTTTAAAGGAAACTCCCATCGATTTATAACCGGGCAACGCCCGGAACGCTTTCATAAATGTGTCCTGGGTCAGTTCCTTGGCGTCTTCCGGGTTGGCCAGCCGGCTGTATATCAGCCGGTAAACCGGCTGCCAGTATTCGGTCATCAAGGCGTTGAGTGCTTCCCGGTCTCCCGTCTGCGCCTTGGCCAGCAAAATATGTTCGTCTATCACCGCCGAAACCGCCGCCCCCTTTCCAGCTTAAAGAAAACTTATCCGCTATTACTGATAACGCTATCTACCGTATAAAAGTAACGGCCGGAAATTTACTGTCTCATAGCCCGGCTCTCTACACTAATTTTAACAGAATATGAACAAGTTAACAGCAAAACTAATCTATCCGCCACGGTCTGATCGGAAAAGGGACTGAAACCGGACTTATTACTTATTATGCTCGCTCCGGCACTGCTGAATGTCCGTGCCCCGGCTAGCCTGAATCCACCAGCTTCAAACCTGAACAAAGGGACTGTCCCACTAAGAATGTCTTCTGCCATATATCAGGAATATACGGCAGAATTCTCCTTAATGCTCCAGTCCCTTTTGCTTAAGGAACCGCTGATTTAATGAGCCTGCCAGCTTGGCGAGAGATTTTTTCGGCTGGCAAGGAAGTAAAACCGCAGGAATAGCGGTCCCTATTTCAAGGTTTGTGGCTGACGCAGCCAGGCGGAAAAAGATCCGTCAGGCTGCGCTGTGTGAATAAATCAGCGGTTCCTTAAATACTATTCAAATTTCAGACTTATATCCGCCGCCCTGACCGAATGGGTCAAGGCACCGCTGGATATGACATCCACACCGGCCCCGGCCAGTGCCGCAACGCGCTCTTCCGTGATATTCCCGGATACTTCAATAAGAGCACTGCCATCAATTAAGGCTACCGCCTGCTTCACCGTATCCAAATCCATATTATCCAGCATAATCACATCGGCAGCCGCCGTCAGCGCTTCTTTCACCTGCTCCAGGCACTCCACTTCCACCTCTATTTTTATGAACGGTGATATCCGCCGGCGGACAGCCTGCACGGCAGGTAAAATTCCTCCGGCCGCCTTGCTGTGATTGTCCTTAATCATCACCATCGCATCCAGGGCATAGCGATGATTTTTTCCGCCGCCCACGGTAACCGCGTATTTTTCCAGCATCCGCAAACCCGGTGTGGTTTTTCTTGTATCGACAATCACGGTGCCGGTCCCGCTGCAAAGCCGCACATAGTCTTTCGTAGCCGTGGCAATTCCCGTCAAATGCTGCAAAAAATTTAATGCCACCCGTTCACCGGCAAGCAGCGCCCGGGTAGGTCCCCGCAAACTGGCCAACACCGTCCCGGGCGCTGCGGAATCGCCTTCCCGGCAGTTCCAGACTAGTTCAATCCGGTTGTCCAATTGTTGAAAAACCTTCCGGAAAACTTCCGTTCCGGCCAATATTAAGGGTTGTTTAGCGATTAAACGGCCTGTCGATTGGTGACCCTCGCTAAAAATTGCCTCACCGGTTAGATCGCCGGCACCAATATCCTCCAGCAAAGCCTGTTTAATAATCTGTTCCAATGCGATTGGATTCATTGCATTCTTACCTTTCTTCCCCATAGCTGTTCACTATGTTTTTTAAACCGGCTGTCATTGGTTGCCGGGAAATCGGCCCGGTAATGTCCGCCCCGGCTTTCCTGCCGCACAAAAGCCGCCTCGAGCAACAGCTCCGCCACCAAAGCAGCATTTTCCCGGCAACAGTCGGCCTGCTGCCAGACTTGCTCCCCTGTTTCCCTGCAGGAATAAAGCCATTCCGCAAGCCGGGCCAATTTTTCTCCCTGCCGGATGACACCGGCTGCCTGGTCCAGCCTGGCACGTAACAGATCCGTGTCAATGCCCCGATGATACACCGGAAGACCGGTGCCCGACAAGTCGGGTTTTCCCGGCGGCAGGTGGCAGTTATCGTTGATGCAGGCGGCCACCCGGCGGCCGAAAACCACGCCTTCCAGGAGGGAATTACTGGCCAGCCGGTTAGCGCCATGCACCCCGGTTGCCGCCGACTCACCGCAGGAATACAGCGAAGGTATGCTGGTCTGCCCCCAGGCATCGGTTTTTATGCCGCCAATGGTATAATGAGCGGTCGGCTGTACGGGGATGACATCACGCTCCAGACAGTAGCCGTGCGCTGCCAGCTCGCCATAAATTGAACGGAAATGTTCGGTTAGCTGCCCGCTAGGTAAAGCGCGGGCGTCCAGGTAGATAACCGGCGCTTGCTGGCGCTTCATCTCAGCCAGCATGGCTCTGGATACCTCGTCTCGCGGTGCCAGCTCGCCATCTTCGTGATAGCGCGGCATGAAGCGCTCGCCTGACGTATTGCGCAGCACCGCCCCTTCACCCCGCAGTGCCTCACTTAGCAAAAACACCTTGCCTGACGGCAGGATTACCGCCGTAGGATGAAACTGGACAAATTCCATATCGGCAATGACCGCCCCGGCCCGGTAAGCGGCGGCTATCCCGTCACCGCTCGCCGTGGCGGCATTGGTTGAACGGGCAAAAATTCCGCTGTAGCCGCCCGCAGCCACAACCACAGCGGATGCCCGTAATTGCAGCACCGCTTGTTCGGTTTGGATCAGACAGCCACAGCAGGTGCCCTGTGCATCGGTCAGTAAATCAACTAGAAACGCGTTATTGAAAAAATCCATCTGTGGGCAGTCGGCCGCCTGGTTCATCAATGCTTCGGCAATATGACGTCCGGTATAATCATGATAATGGGCCACTCGGTTCCGGCTGTGGCCGCCTTCTCTGGTCAGTTGCAGGCCCTGCCCGTCACAGCAAAAGTCAGTGCCGGCAGCCTGCAGAAATTGCAGTGCCGCCATCGCTTCCCGTGTGAGATGCTCCACATTCTCCTGTACGCAAAGCCCTTTGCCCACCCGTAATGTGTCGGCGGCGTGACGGGCGGCACTGTCATCGCTGCCGGCAGCGACCGCCATGCCACCCTGCGCTTTATAGGTGCTGCTTTCAGTCAGCGCGTTTTTACTGATCAAAGCCACCCGCAGCCGTTTATCCAATGATAAGGCGGTGCTCAGTCCGGCAATTCCTGTGCCGATAATAATCACATCATAAGTAAAACAGTCGGCCGTCTTAGCTATCGCCAAAGCGCCGCAGCTATACCCTCTTGTCGCCATTTCAAACCATCTCCAACATTTTTCGTAAAGTCCGGGTTGCCTGCTTCGCCGTCCGCTCATCCAGTTTCATGCTGTATTGGTCATCCAGCAGCGCCTGGTAAATACTCTGCAAACGGGTCTTTTTCATATTAGGACAGTACAGGCCGGCATGGAGCAGAAAAAATTCCTTATCCGGCCGGCTCGTCTTTAACTGGCACAATACACCGGCTTCCGTACCGATCAGATAAGTTTTGTCGGCGGAATTCTCCGCATAATGAATGATCTCCGAAGTACTGCCGGCAAAATCAGCCAGTGCCACAACCTCAGGCGAACATTCGGGATGCACGAGAATCTTTGCCTCAGGATGTCGCTGGCGGGCTTTCAAAACATCATCGGGTTTGACTTTGGCATGGGTAACACAACTCCCTTGCCACAAAATGAGTTTTTTGTCAGGCACCTGTTTAGCCACATAGTCGCCCAAATGGCCATCGGGAATAAAAATCACCTGTCGGTCAGGCAATGAGCGGATAATACGCACCGCATTGGACGAAGTACAGCAAATATCGCTCTCCGCTTTTACTTCCGCAGAAGAGTTTATGTAGCAAACCACAGGCACGCCGGGATAAAGCCGTTTCAACTCCCGTACGTCTTCGGCCGTAATCGTATCGGCCAGCGGACAGCCGGCATCCGCCTCGGGCAGCAGCACCGTTTTATCCGGTGAAAGCAGCTTGGCCGTTTCCGCCATGAAATAGACGCCGCAAAATACAATCACATCACAAGCCAGTGTAGCAGCCTGGCGACTCAGATAGAAAGAATCCCCAACATAATCAGCTATTGCCTGTACCTCGTCGATTTGGTAATTATGGGCAAGAATCACAGCATTTCTTTGCTGCTTGAGCCTTCTAATCTCCTGTGTTAACTCTGTCAAAGCCTTCTTCCTCTCTCCCTCAACGGTATTTGATTCACGTTCATTGTAACGCCGGACAAAGATAGTGTCAATACACCTGTCTTTACATCACATCCATAAAAAAAGAATGGCTATTTATCTCAGGTAACGCTCTTAGAGATAAACAACCATTCCTTCCGGCTTGGTTCAGCCAAATTCATGTTTCAGTCCTTCTATCAGCCCCAATTGGTCCAGCTCTACTCGCCTGCCTGACCGCAAATCCTGACGCAATCCGTTTAACATAGCATCTACACTTTGCAGCAGCCTGAGGTTTTCCCGCTCCTTCGCACTGGTGTCCAATACATCGCGAATCCCGCCATTACCTGTTACAATCCGCTTATCACCCAATAAAGCCAAAAACGGGTCATGCGTTGCCATCAGCACAATTTTCTGCTGCGTAACCAGCAACCCCAAAGCTTGCCGGCGGTCAATCCCGGCGTTTTCAATTTCATCAATCAGCACAATGGGGGACCTGCTCAAAAAAGCCGTATCGGCAATCATCAGCGCCCGAGACTGTCCGCCACTTAACGCAGTAACCGGTGTAGCGGCGGCAAACGCTTCCCCCGCCAGCCGGTTGGCTTCCTCTACAATGATCCTAGTTATGCCGGCCACATCTTCCCTCATCCGACTCCCGGCATGCATAGCAATAAACTCTTCCACCGTTAAATCCATAATGAAGTTCATATTTTGCGACAGTTGCGCCACCAATTTCTGTTCGACAGAAAAACGTATTGCCCCAGGCGGAGGCTGCCCATTAATTAAAATGCGTCGCCCCGTAGGCGTATCCCCCTGGGCCAGCCATTCGATATCGGCCAATAGACGGCTCTTGCCTGAACCGGTAGGTCCGACAATACAAATAATTTCACCTGGCCGGATGGTTAGGCAGCAGTTCTCCGGCACACCGCTTTTGTCCCAGCCACCAACGATGGTGATTGACCGGACCTCTTCCACCGGAGGCTCTGTGAGCTGCTGCATAAAAGCCAGATATTCCGCTAACTGCCGGGGCAGATCTTCCCGTCCACCCCCCCGGCCGGCTAAAAGCTCGTCATCCAGCATGGAAAAAAAATCTGCAACTGGCAGTGTTTCTTGTGCTTCATATTCGCCAAAGGCCTCAAAAAAGTCCCGGGCATAGGGATACCGGACAAACAATTCCCCTAACGTCATACCGGTTATCAACACATTCATCATTCATGCCCTCCCCTCGCGTTTGACACCGGCTAACATTACCAGACCATCTTCCGCACATTACCCATTTGATAATTGTCGCCGATTTGGGTTTGGCCCAAACAATAAGAGCAGGTTGCTGCCGGCAGGGAAAAACGCAAACGGCAGCCGGACAACGTATCCCTGTCTTCCGCTTTATTCCAAAACGTACCGGCCTCATAAGCGCCCTGCCCGGTTAAACCGTTTACAGGCAAAATCACCGCTCCCGGATTAACCTGCCTAACCCGGAAAGCAAAAACCTCCCGTTCTGCCTGGGAAACAATGTCACCCTTGGTGACGATGATCATATCCGCAAGCTTTAACATGGGGCCGACCTTCTGTGGCGTATGAATGCCGCTGAGATTATCAATGATACAAACCGCCGTAACGCCCCGGATATGAGGAGCACATCGGTTGCATAACCCGGCGCTTTCACTGATTAAAAACTCAAAACCCTGTCCTTGCCCCCAGGTGAAAGCATCTTCCATATTGATTGCAAAAAAGTGATCGGGACAAAGGTTGCCCGATAACCCGATTTTTACGGGTATGTTCTTTTTATCATATAACTCCTTATCCTGGGTGGAAAGGCAGTCAAATTTAATGACCCCCACCGTTTTACCGGCGGCCTGGAGAGCGCCGGCCACCTTGATAATGACCGATGTCTTGCCGGCCGCCGGCGGACCTGCCACAGTAATCAGCTTCATCGTTTACCGCCCTCCCGTTCCCCGGCTTGGCGGGACCGGAGGAAATCGGTATTCAACCGGTCTATCAGGGTTTCTATGTCGTGCTTCTTAACAAAATCCCAGCCAAGCCATTTTAGACGTCCGCCCGGCGGAACGGCCCAATCGCCTTCCGGATGCACGGCGGGAAACGAGGCAGCGGCACAAATACGGGCAACCCGGGGGCCTGTGAGAAATTCGGTCAGCTCCTGCAACTCTTTCATTTTTTCCCGCTTAACCAAAACAAGAATAGGATAGGCTAAAGCCCCCTCCTCCGGCCAGACAAGTTCCAGATGAGGATTGTCTGCCAGCGTCCGGGCAAAAAAGTAGGGCATAACATGAACCGGCGGAACCTTTGCCGATCGGCTCGTTAACGCTTTTACCATTTCGGCAGGATGGAGACCGTAGCGGACGGCTGCCGCCAGCTTGGCAAGGCCCTCCGGTCCGTAATCCTTATAATAATTCAATTGAACAATATCGCAGAAAGTTTCCCGGTGCCCCCTTATGACGACTTTACCGGCATATTCCGGCTTAAGCAGATCACCCCAACGCTTCGGGACCGGGGTCTGCCCCAGTCGCCTGCGGTCTGCTACCATAACGAGCGCATTGGCCGCAATGACAGAAAAGTGCCCGTCAGGATCGACCAGTTCCGACCCGGTTATTCGCATATTAACCGCCTGATTGGGCACGGCAGTAAAAATTCCCGTTTCAACAAAACGTTCAACGAAGCTTCGCAGCAAAAAATGAAACCCCGTAAGCAAAATAATATCAGGCAATTCGTCCGGTTCGGTAAAAAATTTAACATAATCCAGAAACTTAATAGAATGGTCGGCATTTGATTCAATGCAAACCTGTAAGGGGTTCCCCCGATTTGCCTCCATCCGTTCTATGACTTCCGTTAATTCGGTTTCTATCGGCACTTTAAGCGGGCACGGCAACAGCGCCAGCAAATGCAGCCGCTCACAAAGTCTGTTTGGGCTTATCTTCCCCGACTGGCCGGCTCTCCCGACAACATCCTGCAGTAGGGAAAGAAACCAACTTTCCTGTATCCGCTTTGCCTGCAAGGCTGTCCTGAGTTTTAGCAAAGAACCCCACTGTCGCAATACCCTGTCTTCGGCAAAAGGAGCAAATCCATTCTGAATAAATATCTCCCGGGTCGCCGGATAGGCCGATACAATATCATAAATTGTGGAATCAAGTAAGTTATTTCGCACCAAGACCACCTCCAGCCTCTCAATTATAGGAGTATATGAAAAAAGTCAACCGACAAAGAACATCATCTTTGTTGATTGACTCTACATTGTCATAGGTATTTAATTTACCCTCATACTACTATAAATTTAATATTGCGTCAATAAGGTCCACGAAGATTCTGTTTGTTGGAAATTCCCTGCTTACAATATCCCAGCTCAGCCTGTGCCGGGCAAATTACTCTTCAAAGGACATTCTGTCCGAGAAAAATGGCAGAACTTCCTGAATAAGTCTGTCGTTTGTTTGTCCATGATGATTGCCCTCAAAAGATATAAGCTTATGCTTGATACCCTTTTTGGTCAATTCCTCCGAAAAAGCTTGGCAACCTTCCGGAATCCAGGCAAATTCATCTTGACTTCCATATTCTATGGTTATATCTTTTAATTTCTTTAAATTAGTTTCGTAGCTGTCCACCTTATCTGCGATCTCACCAAATCCGGCGTTCCAGGCTTTCCAGGCTCCATCCCGCGAATAATTGCTGTTTTGCAGCGAGTTAACCGAAACCTTTTTTATATACGGAGCATCCCCTTCCGGGTCCGGCGCAAAAGCCGAACCATAAGCAAACGAAAAATTCTTCGGCCATCGCAAATCGTTCATTTCCTTGATATATTCTGCACGAGCTTCCTGCTTTGATTTACCTGCGTAGGAATTGGCAACGGAAAAATCCAAGTTAGTTTTACCGATACCCTCTGCAGCAAACAAGCCCAGACTCATACTATATACATAGCCAAAGATCTCCGGGTGATGCATAGCAATAGAAATCGCCCCAAAACCTCCCATGGAATGACCGGCAATGCCCCGGGAACCGGCTTGCTTAATTGTCCTGAAATTTTCATCCATATAGGTAACAACGTCTTGTACAACAAAGTCTTCCCAGTTACCGGTAACCGGAGAATTAACATAAAAGCTGCCTTTTAGTTTGTTCCGTCCATTCACGGTCACAACAATCATTTCATTAATTTTTTTATTTGCGATCAATTGGCTCATCCCGCGGGTAACAACATGGCCGTAATTAACAAAACTATCATCATACCCGGGTAAAAAATATACTACTGGATAGTTTTTTTTAGTTTCTTCATAGGATTTGGGAAGAAAAACAGTAATTTCCTGCTGTAAGCTTTCATCAATCATATTGTTTTTTAACGAAGGTGCATCGATCTTTTTGGTAAGTAACTGTCCCTGTGTTGCACTGACAGGATTGGCATCCGGTGTATCCATAAGACTGCCCATAATTAAAATGACTGCAACCACTACTATGAATAATCCTGAGACTTTTTTGAAATCCATGAAAATTCCTCCTTCAGATAATCCGGTTTTTCCTTAACTACACCCATTACCTGTAACACCGAAAGAGAATGACAGATTTTCTACCATCAGTCACTTTTTCAAACGTATGGCTGCTTTTTCCTTTCTCATCCCCCTCTTATGATTCAGCAATCCGACTGCCGGATACCCAATAATTTCCTTACCAATATTTTCATTATAAAAGCTGGAACCGAAATCTTCAATCAAAGATATAGGTAAAAAGCCTATGATGAAGAAAATACATTGCTAGGTGGAAAAAAAGAGCAATTTTAAGGCCATATCCCTCAAAATTGCTCCCTTTATGAACATTAATCGGAACTTCTCTAGAAGAAAGCTCTTAAAAGACATGTAGCTTTCCCGGCATAACGCATGCAGCGTATCAACTCAGCGCAAATCCCTGACTCTAATATCCTTAATTTGTTGGCCAAGACTGGATATAGGTTCAATAACTAACTGCAAATTTCCATTTTTCATATTTACCGCCAATTCAGGATAGGCCTTCTGCAAAGCGGCTTGTACCAAAATTTCATCAGGCTGTCCTTCCACCTGTACCGTCAGTTGATCAACAAGACCCGCTTTTTCTACCCTTACCAATATGCGTCCGGTAGTTTTAGGAACTTTACCGACAGCATCGGCGATAACCCGGCCATAGAGGTTCATATCCCCGGCTACAATCATATCGTCGGTTCGTCCCCCGATATGGACGGCCCTTAACGGCAGCCAGCACGGGCAGGTAGCCCAGCTCCCCCGGTCGCCCGACCGGTAGCGGATAAAGGGCATTCCGTCCCGCCGCAACGTGGTAAATACCAGTTCGCCTTCCTGAGCCGGCTGTCCTGTGGCAGGATCAATAATTTCTGTTACCAGATGCAAATCGTTAATATGAAAAGCCTGACAGCCCGGCAAAGAAATGGTTTGAGCGCTGCCAATCTCGGTGGAGCCGTAAATATCAAACACGGCCGCCCCCCAGTATTCCTGAAAAAAAGCCTTATGCTCCGCCGTCAGCCGTTCCCCGACGAGAGCAATTTTACCGACCGGTATGCGGTACCCCAATTGCTGCGCTTCCCGGGTAACGGCAGTCATATAAGAAGGAGAGGAAAAAATCATATCCGGTGAAAAACGCTTCAGCCAGGTCACCGTCTCAGCAGGATTGTCGGCTCCCACCATCAGCGGCAGTCCACCCGCCCGCTCTACGGCACGCTGCACGCTGGCCCCGCCGATCCAAAGCCCATGCCCGATTGGCAAAGCAATCAGCGCCACCAGTCTGCCGCTGTGGACCATCCGGATGGTCATGCCGTACAAGTTGGATAAGGCCTGCATTTCCCGGAAGGTATAATAGACCCGCTTCGGCTCCCCCGTTGTACCGGAGGTGGTAAAAACAGCCGAAAGCCGGTCCTCCGGCACACAAAGAAAATCCCGCCATTGCCGGATATCCGCTGCCGTCGTAAAGGGAAGCTGCGCTAAATCAGTGACTGTCCGTATGGTTTCCGCCTTAATGGCATATTCTTTAAATAAGCGCCGGTAAAAGGGCGACCGCTCCTGCACA
This sequence comes from Propionispora vibrioides, assembly GCF_900110485.1. Taxonomy (NCBI): domain Bacteria; kingdom Bacillati; phylum Bacillota; class Negativicutes; order Selenomonadales; family Sporomusaceae; genus Propionispora; species Propionispora vibrioides. The sequence goes on from NZ_FODY01000003.1 coordinate 253,073, forward strand.
TATCGCAGGGTATGGCGCAGCCGCAATTCCTGGACCGCATCAATAAAGCCGGGCCTGAGTCCCTGCTCCACCGTATGTTTAAAAAAAGCCCCGGCCCGTTTGACCGCCGCCGGCCGGCAATTTTGATCCTCGAAACGGCGCAGCGTTCTGTCAATCACTTCAGCAATCATCAGTTTCTCTCCTGTAGTCCCCGTTTGATTTCCTCTATAGTTATATCCCCTCCGCCTCTCCTTATACGCGGCGAGGGCTGTTACCATACCGGTCTGCAGGAATCCTTTTGCAGAGTCTTTAGGAGGCACACCTTATGCATTCCCTACTGTTCCTAAAATGCATGCTCAGCGGCTTCTTACTGGCCGCCCCCATCGGTCCCGTCAACCTGATCTGCCTGAAACGGACGCTCAGCGAAGGCCGTCTGAGCGGACTGGCTGCCGGACTGGGCGCCGCCCTGGCCGATGCGCTCTTTGCCTACATCGCGGCGGCCGGCCTTCACGTGTTTACCGATTTCATCCTCCGCCATGTCTCATTGCTGCGCTGGGTTGGCGGGCTGTTGATCATCTATTTGGGCTACCGGACTTTCCAGAGTGCGGCGCCCTGCCGCGAAGAAGTCCGTCCTTCCCCCCACAGCCTACTGCGCCTGGCGGGCAAAGTCTTTGTCCTGACCTTAACCAACCCCTTTACCATTTTTGCCTTTTTAGCCGTCTTTTCGACTCTCGGCATCGCCGGTAGAATCACCAGTCTGACAGCAACCGTCCTGGCCGCGCTGGCCGTCTTTACCGGCTCGGCGCTATGGTGGCTCACGCTGACAGGTTTGGCCGCTTGCTTCCGCAACCGGATAACAGACAAGGTCATTGTCAAAATCAACCGGCTGTCAGGAGTGCTCATCGTGCTGCTTGGCATCGTTTCCATCCTGGAGCTGTAACGCCCCTTGCACCGCCTGCTCCGGCAACAGGGTATTATTGTTTTGTTGCGCCAATCCCTGATATTTCCTTGGCGAAAGACCGTACACCTTTTTAAAGGACCGGGTAAAGTTGGAATAATCGCTAAAACCGCTTTCCAGGCAAGCCAGCATGACCGGGTTGCCCTCCCGGATCAGCCGGCCGGCACTGATCAGCCGTTTCTGCAGGACATAGCTGTGCACACTGTAGCCGGTGTGCTGCTTAAATTTGCGCATAAAGTGATATTTGCTCAAGAAAAACTCTGCCGCCAGCTTTTCAACAGACAAATCCTCGGCCAGATGCTCGTCGATATGGCGCAGTACCTCACCGATACTTTCATCCTGCTGAACGCCGGCCGGCGTAGTGCCGTCCTGCCGCAACAACATCAGCCTGTTGATATGTACCAGCAACTGCAGGAGCAGTGCATTGCGCAAAATGGCGTCGCCAAACTGCCTGTCGGCACAGGTCGCGTCGATCTGGCCCACCAGGCCCTTAATCACCGGCAGCATATCCTGGGTCATTCGCAACACATGGTTTTTGTTCTGTTGCGCCAGGCTGAAGCAGGTCAGCAAATCATCACCAGCCACACCGCCGCTTTGCAAAAAAGACGGTTTAAGCCACAGCACCATGCGCCGGTATGGCAAGGCAGGGTCAATGACCGGGTTGTGAACGCTGTCCTGATGGACCAGCACCACATCCCAGGGCTTTAGCGGATAGGCAACCCCTTCCACACAATAGGTGACTTTCCCTGACAAAAAGATAATTACTTTATGAAAATCATGATAGTGCGATTCAATCTGCAGCTTTTTGCTGTCCGATAAATTAAAAAAGCTGACCTCCTGCAAAAGGTAACCCCGTTTTGCCGGAGAAAACTGAGTTTCACTGTCCATGCTAGCTCGCTCACCGCTCTCTATCAGTATTTCCCTTACTATTCGCCATAGCAGTATTTACCACCTTTCCCGCAGGTTATGCAATGTTTTTACCACACACTGTTGCTATACTAAAGCTAGCAATAACAAGCTTGAGGGAATCAACCGTTCCCAACCCGCGCAATCCCGGAGACGACCAACCTCCGGGACAGCTTGTTATTAACGGCATTTGTCTGATTACCGCAGGGGGTTCCGGCTCATAAGGCGCAGGCAGCTCCCAGCCAGGAGGAATGGTTCATGACTGTTGATTTTTATAAATACCACGCACTAGGCAACGACTATATTATCCTCGACCCGAATAAAACCGCTCTGCCCTTAACCGCAGAGACCATTCGTCTCTTATGCCACCGTCATTTCGGCATCGGTTCGGACGGCATTCTGTACGGGCCGTTCTTTCAGGAAGACGGCATTCATTTGCGGATACTCAATCCCGACGGCAGTGAAGCCGAGAAAAGCGGCAACGGCATCCGGATGTTTGCCCGTTATCTCTTCGATGCCGGTTATCTAAAAGACAGTTCCTTCGACCTCTTTACGCCCGGCGGCAAGGTCGGTGTTGAAATTCTTGATGCCCGCGCCAGCCTGATCAAAGTAAATATGGGCACCGCCACTTTTAGCAGTACGGCTATACCGGTGGCTGGCCCGGACCGCGAAGTGGTCGCCGAACCGCTCAGCGTTTTAGGCTGCTCCTACGCCATTACCTGCCTTTCTGTAGGCAATCCGCATTGTGTGATTCCGCTGCCCGACATCTCGCGGGAACTGGCCGAACAGCTCGGACCGGTTATCGAAAACCATCCGCTGTTCCCCCACCGAATTAACCTGCAGCTCTTAAAAGTACTTGACCGCAGCACCATTCAGATTGAAATCTGGGAGCGGGGCGCCGGCTATACGCTGGCCTCGGGCAGCAGCAGTTGCGCCGCCGCCAGCGCCGCCTACCGGCTGGGCCTGATCGACCGGAACGTCACCGTCATCATGCCCGGCGGTACTCTTCGCATCGCCCTCACCATCACCGGCGACATTTATATGACCGGCCCTGTCACTGCCGTTTATCAGGGGACCTTGTCTGAAACTCTACTGTCCCGCTCATAACCGGCTTAAGCAGCCATTTCCCACGTCGGAACTTCAACGCTCTGTCAACTATTTTCAACCGTTGGAGAAGAAGCCGGCAAAGACCCTTGAACCGGAGCAGGAAAAATGGACATTGAAAGAAAAAGCCTCCAGTCGTAGGATAGAATTACGACTGGAGGTTTTGTCATGTCAGGGAAAAAAGGGATGTCACGGTATGGCCAGGAGATGAAAGAGATAGTAGTCCAGGGGTATCGTAGAGGGATTAGCATACGCGAATTAAGCAGACAATATGGAATCAGTCGATATGCCATCCAAAGCTGGTGCGGTCTGCGCAAGGAGGTGGAACTTCGCCATGCGGCGCCGCTACCCAAGGGACGACCTACAGAAAAGTCGAAAACGCAGGAACAAACCATAAAACGTCTGCAAATGGAAAAT